>JAHDIA010000074.1 GCA_020631035.1 Chitinophagales bacterium
CTTTTTATCATTCCAAAGTGGCGAAACCACTAAGTAATCTTAAATTTTGATTTTTCAATTTTGATTTTTCAATTTTCAATTCAATACCCCGACAACAACAAACGGTCAGCCGATGAATAAGGACATTTTTGAAACTTGCTATAAGCCTGTACCGCTCTTTGTCTAATAGATTGTCTACTTTCTTTATTGATCCATCCCTTAATGGCACCATCCAAAATATAGCCTTCGGGAGCCATCGCACCAGTTGTCCAAATCAAAGGATATGCCCCAGTGATGGGCAAATGGTCTTTAAAATACCTTTTGCTATAACAACCCAAGGTAATCGCATCTTTGGGCTTTTTGTTGACACTAGCAGGAACTGCGTCTAACTGTTTTTCGATGAGTGCGTTGTGCCCCACATAAGCAACCAAGTCGGAATCTCCACCAAAGTTGATGGTTTTACCATTGACATAAGTGCTTTTTCCGATGGTGCCAGCACAGTATTGGATGTAATCTTCTACAGCATTGCGAATGCGGTTGCCATCGTAAGCGTCGGCAACGATGTAAACATTTTTGGAGCGGTGTTTGAAAACAATGCGTTCCATAATGTTGTTTTCGGGATACGTTTGGGTAGAAACCAGGCTCCACTCTGTACTCCGAACAAAAGTGGTTTTGACCCCATGATATGCGCCCCAATACAAATTGTCTTTGGGGTTTTGCCCATTGCCCAATTTGGGCGGAACAGGGGCAATATTTTGTGCAATATTGTCGCAAAGTGCAACAACAATGTGGATGCTTTGGGTTTCAGAGGCAAGTACATTGGTACAATAAATCCCTAAAATGAATAGAAGCATGAACAGTTTCTGCATAAAATTCCAACTTTTAGTAATTACTTAGTGTGTTAAAATTGTACAAAAAGAGCAAGCCTAAGGTTACACTTTTAGCTCTTTTTTTGATATAGCTATGGCAATAATTGAGAAGTAAATAGTGTGTGTTGTCAATTGTTTTGAGGCGTGAAATTAAGCAAAGCTTTTTACTTACAAAGCTTTTGTAAAAGGTTTTTTTACATTTTTGTCGTTTTGTTAATGTTTGTTAAAGGGGGAATTTAGTGACAGAGAAGCGAATTTATTGTCGTAGATAATGTAACTAAATTTTTGTTTGCTATGTATGGATTTGATCCAATTTATATGATAATCACAGCAGTAGCTTTTGGAGCAAGCTCTCTAGTTAGCTATATGTTGAAAAAACGTTTCAAGGAATATTCTGCGATTCCCATGCGTTCAGGTCTTTCTGGCAAAGAGGTTGCCGAAAAAATGTTGCGTGACAGTGGAATCAATGATGTACAGGTCATCTCAGTAAGAGGGCAATTGACCGACCACTACAATCCGACCAATAAAACAGTTAATTTGAGTGAGTGGGTGTATGGCGAAAGAACAGTTGCCGCCGCAGCAGTTGCCGCACACGAATGTGGACACGCTATTCAACACGCTACCTCTTATTCTTGGTTGAACTTCCGTTCTAAAATGGTGCCTACTGTACAGTTTAGCTCTAGAATGACCCAATTTGTCCTAATGGCTGGTTTTGCAGTTTTGGCATTTAGTGGAAATGCTTGGGTATTGGGCGCAGGAGTAGCACTCTTTGCAATGACGACCTTATTCTCATTTGTGACCTTGCCAGTAGAGTTTGATGCAAGTAATAGAGCATTGACATGGCTCAACACTGCCAACATTACCACTGGACAAGAACACGAAAAAGCCAAGTCTGCTTTGAAATGGGCAGCTTCAACTTATGTGGTTGCAGCATTGGCCTCATTGGCACAGTTGTTATATTTTTTATCAATCTTTATGAGAGCCAATAGCAGAGACTAACAACTTATTTTATAAAAGCTAAATAATAAAATGCCTCACTTTTTATTCAAGTGGGGCATTTTTTATGCTAATTTAGTTGTAACCTCATAGCTCAATATTGCGTATATTCTAATATATTGTAGCTCCTTACTAACTCATTTTGAAACCTTGTTTTCCAAAATGGGAAATTTCTATGCTACGTCCGTACTTTAAATTTTGTTTCATTTTTTTCCTTCTTTTTTTATATTTTTTCTAAGCTTACTTATTTCAATTTTTTACACTTGTTAATTATTTTTGTTATAAGAGTTGGTGTCCTTTGACATACAATCTTGGCACTGCCTTTGCCACCTTTAAAGTGTAACACACAGTAATAAACTTCTCCAATTACTGACTGGTTTTTCCTCTCTCTTTAATGTAGATTCTAATAATAAATATGATTTATAAACATTAAAAAATTACCAAAATGAACGACTTTACAGCTTTCCAAGCTTTTGAGCTAGGAAAAAAACAAGTGGAAAAAACAACAGGCGGGACTTACTGTGGTGGTTTGAGAACGGCTTTGGACAGAGATTTGGATACTGATGGAACAGAACGCATCAAACGCAGACATAGAATTCAAAGAATTTGTGCGACTCCTATATCTATTTGTGATAAAGAAATTTGCGGAGAAATTGTTGCTGTTGAGCCAGTAGAGCGTGAATCTTTAGATGGATTTACTTTCTGAGGCGGAAAATTGATAAAGACACATATTGACTATTTCATATCCAAAAAAGGCGGTCACCTAAGATATAGGGACCGCCTTTTGCTTTATTTAATTTTTTGGAGCAAATGTATTGGCTTGCATCGCTTCTTGTTTGCCCGCTATCCATTCGCAGAATATGTTTTGAAACCCTAATTTATTCAAAAATCACCCTGCTGGTATGTTTCCAATCCTTGCCAATGGCTTCAATTAAATACAAACCACTGCTCCACTCAGTCTTGCGTTCAATTCTCACATTTTGTTGGCTTGTTCCTTGATCCAAAATACGTCCTTGGTAGTCCATTAATCTCCACTCAAAAGTTTCCGATTGATTGGGAATATTGATGAACAACTGATTTTTGACAGGGTTGGGTGAAACAACAATATCGAGTGCCTCTACAGAATTTATATCTGTCCCATCATCACAGACAATGTTTTTGAGAAACTCAATAGATTTTTCTGTGATCTCTACAAATGTGGGATCAGTAGGAATAAAACTATCAGGATTGGCATTATAGGGAGGGTGGGCACTTCCCTCATAAGTTTCTAAAACACTGTAAACATCTTGGTCTAAAGCTCTCTCATGAAGTTTGCCACTACCTTCTAAAGTAGGTAGGTTGGCATTGCCTAATGGAGCACCTTCATAGTAGGGTACTACTGTGTCGTCAAGATTGTGAAAACTAATCAATGGAGCCTCGTCACTATCCAATATATGATCAAATGCCAATGCCCCCGAAATGCTAATGACTCCTTTTATCGAAGATTCATAAGTATCAATGCCGCTACCTAAACCATCCCAGCCACCTAACTCTTCAATATAGGTGATCCATTCAGCAGGAAGGTCAGGTGCATCGCTACTACCCAAATAAGCAACGTGAGTAGACAAGATGGCACCAGCAGAAACCCCACCCATAAAAATCAAATCTTTATCTATGCCAAATGGATTGCCATTGTTAACAGTTCCTTCCAAAAAACTGACTATAGAAATACCATCTTGGATGGCACGCAAAACGGCTTTGGTCATACCTTCATTGGCATTGGGGCCATTCAGTACACTAAAACTTTCCAAGCGATAATCGACAGCAACTGCCACATAGCCATGTTTGGCAAATGTTTCGCATAAGTATACGATATCGGGTAATTCATTATGTCCAAAAACAAAAGAACCTCCAAAGCTAAACAATACCACAGGTCGTTCTGCTAAGGGATCATCTGCAGGCATGTAAATATCCACTGTTATTTCATGGGGATCGCCTTGACTGTCAATAACTTCACGTACACTTATATCTTGTTGTATGTTAACATCAAATATTGGAGCACTATAACGTCCTCCCTCCTCACATTGTGCCGATAAAGATAGGTCGCCTAAAAATAGCAATATTGTCAATAGAAAAGGTAAGTATTTCTGTGTCATATCGTTGTATATTTTGTTATATTCAACAATAATACAGATTTTTGTACTTATTAAGGTAATATTACTTTCCTTTTAAGATAATGTTTATAAATTTTACCATTTTATGTTGGAAAAAGCGCAGGACGAGCGGGCGGATGCAATTTACGACGCAGCCCAAAGCATGCGTTGGCTAACCAGCCCAAGACGCAGCCATGAAAGACGCACGATGCACAATAAAAAATTTAGAATGTAGAATGACGAGTTACGAATGGCCTAATGCTTTCTATTCTTTTTAAGTGCTTAATTGTGGACTTTTGAAATGATATAAAAGATAATTATTCGTAATTCTACATTCGTAATTCGTCATTTGATTAAACGCTTTACTACTTTAACAAATCAGACTTAGTAAAGTGGAAAAAATAAGGTGGACCAAAATTTGAGGCAGAGATTTTCCGATATACGAGGAAAAAAACGGAGTCTTAGCAGCGCTAAGGCGAGTATTTTTGACGAAGTAGATCGGAAAATATCAAGTCAAATGGTTCAATTTATTTATTTCGCTTTACTTAGATAAACGTATACATAAACTAGCACGACCTGTTTTTTCGTTTTACGTTTTATAATATAGGATACAATGAGAAAATTGATATATGGACTTGGATTTTTTGTGGTGTTGGCTACAGTGAGTTTTATGGCTACAAGGGCACAAACAACCTACAATGGCGATTATGCGCAAAACCAACTGCTCTGGGTGGAGAACAAGCTAGAGCAAATGACTTTGGAAGAAAAAATTGGACAACTCTTTATGGTGGCTGCCTATTCCAATGAAGGAGAGGAACACAAGAAAGAAATAACAGACATCATTAAGAAATACAATATTGGTGGGCTGATTTTTTTCAAGGGAAATGCGGAAGAACAAGTACGCTTGACCAATCACTTTCAGTTGATGTCGAAGATTCCCTTGCTCATCGCTATTGATGGCGAATGGGGCTTGAGTATGCGTTTGAAAGATACGCCCAAATTCCCCAGACAGTTAACGCTTGGCGCCATTCAGAACGACCAACTCATTTTTGAGATGGGAAAGGAGATTGCCAGAGAATGTAAACGCATTGGGGTACACCTCAATTTGGCTCCTGTAGTAGATGTCAACAACAATCCCAACAATCCAGTCATCAACGACCGCTCCTTTGGGGAGGACAAAGAAAATGTCGCTCGTAAGGCTGTTGCCTATATGCAAGGAATGGAAATGAATGGGGTTTTGGCCTGTGCCAAGCACTTTCCAGGACACGGTGATACTGACAAAGATTCTCACCATACTTTGCCCGTCATTCGCCACTCAGAGGAAAGACTTAAATCCTTGGAATTGTATCCTTTCCAAGAAATGATCAAGCACGATGTGAGCAGTATTATGACTGCCCACCTTGCCATTCCTGCCTTGGACGATACACCAATCAAAGAACCCTTTACCGAAGCAACTCCAACAATGCCCGCTTCGCTCTCTAAGAAAATAACCAACTATTTGTTGCGTAGCGAAATGGGCTACGATGGTTTGATCATTACCGATGCCTTGAATATGAAGGGCGTCAGTGGACATTTTGCCCCAGGTGAAGTAGACCTCAAGGCACTCTTGGCGGGCAACGACATTTTGTTGTTTCCCGAAGACTTGGGCAAAGCTTTGGAGTTGATAAGCCAGGCAGTCAAAAATGGCGAAATATTGGAGGACGATTTGGATCAAAAAGTTCGCAAAATACTCAAAGCCAAATTTAGAGTGGGGCTTGAAAAATTTAATCCCATTTCGACTACCAATTTGCTTGGAGACCTCAATACGACTCAGGTGACATTGCTCAAGCGCAAACTCATTTCGAATGCTTTGACGGTGGCGAGAAACGACAAAGAAGTATTGCCTATAGTTGGTTTGGAGCAGCAACAACTGGCGAGTGTAGCTTTGGGGAGTAAGACAGAAACCATTTTTCAAAATACCCTCGACAAATACGCCAAAGTACAACACTTTAGCATCGACAAAGAGGCGGCACACATAGATTACAACAAACTATACGATAAGGTCAAATACTATTCAACCGTTTTTGTGGGTGTACACAATATGAGCCGTTATGCTAGCAAGAATCACGGGATGAGCCAGCAGATGATAGAGTTTATCTACAAACTACAAGGCGAAACCAATGTGGTATTGGTCTTGTTTGGAACCCCCTATGCCTTGGACAAGTTTCCCAATGTAGAAACAGCCGTGGTTTCTTATGCTGATGAACCAATGTATCAAGATTTGACTGCACAAATGTTGTTTGGAGCCATTCCTGCCAAGGGCAAATTGCCTGTAGGTGTACCAGGGAGTGTCTACCAATATGGAACAGGAGTAGACTTGGAAGGGGGGATTCGCTTGCAATACACCATACCCGAAGATTCTGGCTTAAAATCGGAAACCCTTAATAAGATTGATGCTGTCGCTGAAAGAGCTGTAAAGAATGGGGCGACCCCAGGTTGTCAAGTTTTGGTGGCAAAAGACAATAAGGTCATTTTTCACAGAACTTATGGGCACCACAGTTATGGACGAAAAAAGATGGTGAAAGAGGACGATATTTACGACCTTGCCTCTATTACAAAAATTGCCGCTTCGGTAACGGCCTTGATGGAGATGTACGAAAATGGGAAGTTAGATTTGGAGCAAACAATGGGAAGTTTGTTGCCAGAATTAAAGGGAACCAATAAAGCCAATATCAAAGTCCAAGATATTTTGACCCACCAAGGACGTTTGATTTCGTGGATACCCTTTTATGCCGAAACCTTAGAAGATAAGATATACGATGATATTTACAACAAAGCCGAAAGTGAAACACATACACTCAAACTGGCAGACAATATGTATATGAAAGAGACTTATGTTGAGACAATGTGGAAGCAATTGGTCGATTCAGATTTGCGCAGTAAATGGGGATACAAATACAGTGATTTGGGCTATTATATGTTTCATCGTGCCATCGAAGATTATACATTGGAACCGATGGAAAATTATTTGAGTCACAACTATTATGAACCATTGGGGATGCACCGAGCGGGCTTTAATCCTTTGGAACGTTTTCAGAAAGAAGAAATCATTCCAACCGAAAACGATACCAAATTCCGCAAGCAATTGTTACAAGGATATGTACACGATATGGGCGCAGCTATGCTTGGAGGCGTGTGTGGACACGCAGGATTGTTTGCTTCAGCCAATGATTTGGCGATTATGATGCAGATGTTTCTGAATGGAGGAATTTATGGCAATAGGGTATATTTTGAGCCATCTACCATTGAGAAATTCACCAGCAAACAAAACAACGGCTGTCGTAGAGGATTGGGCTTTGACAAACCCGATATGAACAGAAACAACATCAGTCCTTCTTGTGATGATGCAACAGCAAGCACTTTTGGGCATACAGGATTTACAGGTACTTGTGCTTGGGCTGATCCCGAACACAATATGATTTACATCTTTTTGTCCAATCGTATCAATCCCAGTATGAACAACAAAAAACTGATAGAAGACAATGTACGTACAGAAATACAACAATTGATTTATGATGCGATGAAAGACCCAATAGTAGAGGACGCACAATAAATTAACCATCTCTTTGACAGACTTAGGTTATGGAAATATTTGCTTTATTAAAAGCAGCCTGAGTCTGTCGAAGGCAAAACTTATTCCTATGAAAAAACGAGGACTATTCGACGCTTTTAGAGAAATGTTTGAAGACACTGAACAAGATTTGAACAAACGAGAGAGCTATAAAAGTGAAGGCAAAAAAAAGGGTTTGTTTGATGTCTTTCGAGAGAAAACCATTGATTGGGGCAATGCCCAAAAAAAGGACAATGATTTGGAGGGTATTGCAGGGCAGTTCAAAAACGTTCACGATCTTAAAAAGGCTCAAACGCAAGCTTGAACGTCTAAGAGCAAACTACCCGACAAAATTGGTTGAAAAAAGAGATAGAAGAAGTAGAAGCCACAATGGAACGCCACGAGGACGACTGGGAAGCGATGATTGAGCGACAAATGCAAGAAGAGAAGCGAGTGTACAAACGGATTAATGAGGAACTGGAAAGCTTTGAGGGAGAAGATTGGCAAAAGCAACAAGTCGTTCAAAATCACGCCAATGAATTTCGACAAATGTTTGAGCGTCATCGAAATGAGGAAGAACAAATGTTCAACCGTCAACAACAGGAGTTGCGTCAAATCAATGAGCGTTACCGTCGGGAGTGGGAGACACAATTGAACCACTATGCCCACGATATGCGTCAAATAACCGAAGAGCAAAGACGCAATTTTGACCAAAACAAGTTTCAGTTGTAATAGCTGTTATAAAAATATTAGGACGGAACGTTGGGGAGCATCGTTTATGGCGTCTCCCCGTCCCGATTTTATCGGGATTTCTAGTCCCGATATGCTTCGCATCGGGAGCTATCCACTACTATCAGGTGTAGTGGCGCTTATCTTTTTCCTTCGTATCAAGGTTTTTTTAATTCATTTTTTTAGGCTATCTTTATCTGGCTACAAATAGGGTATTGTAGTTGAAGCATATAGGTTAAAATTAATAAAGGAATCAAAACAATTATGAAAGAGAGTAAGCTCATTGAGTTGCTCGAATCTTTGAGTGTGGAGGAACTCAAAGCATTTGGCACGTATTTAGAAAAAGCCAATCATAGCAAGAGCAGCAATGTATACAAATTGTACAATTACCTCAAAAAATACCACCCAGACTATCCTGAGAAGAAAATCGAAAAACAAGTTGTTTTTAAGAAAATCATGCCAAAAGGTAAAGCCTTTAATGACAAGGCTTTGCGAAGTTTGATGTCACAAATTACTTTGGTCTTAGAAGAGTTTTTACTAAAAATAGAATTTGATAAAGACGAAGTGGAACGGGATTTTATGATGTTGAGAGTACTTAAAAAACGCAAAAAAGACAAACTTTTTTTTCAGAAAATCACCCAAATAGAACGCAAATGGCAAAAAAAGCCTACCCCTGGTGTCGAACATTATCACAATGAATACCGATTGTTAAAAACATATCATTCACATCCATATACTAAATTGATAAAAGATGAAAAAGTATCTTTGGTAGATTTAGTTTATAAAATAGATGAATATTATTTCGCTACCAAACTATACTATGCTGTTTGTATGATGCAACAAGTGATTGGAGCCAACAATACAACACTTGACAAAAATGTATTGATTGGAGGAATCTATGAATTAATTAAAAACAAAGAGACTGTGACTAATCTACATATAGATGTGTTTAAGCATTTTTATGAAGCATATTCACAAAACAAATTCAAAGATTACTTTGCACTTAAAAGTTTATATTTTGATGAAATTAAGAGATATAGTTCTGAAGAACAACACGATTTATTTATTTTTTTAGAAAAACATTGTTACGAAAATTACAAAGAGGGAAAAGAAGGATTTTTAAAAGAAATTTTTGAACTCAATAAATTTGCAGTGGAACAAGGCTTCTTAAAAGCAAATGATTCTATTGCTACCGATGTTTTTAGGAACATTGTACAAGTTGCTTGTGCCCTCAAAGAGTTTGATTGGGCAAGTCAATTTATAACAGAACATAAACTATATTTAGAAGAGGACAAAAGAGCGGACATTGTGGCTCTATGTGAGGCGGTGTTGTTGTTTCATCAAGGCTTGTTTGAACAAACTTTGGATAAGTTATTGTTGGTCAAATACCAAGATCCACTTTATGCCATACTTGCTCGCTGTTTGCAATTGCAGTCTTATTATGAGTTGCCAGAATATGACGAACTCTTTTACAATTTGGTTAATTCTTTTACAGTGTTTATTTCAAGAGATACGAAACTGCCTGAATCTATCAAGAAAGCTACGCTAAATTTTGTTCAATTTACCCATAAACTGTATAAGTTTAAATATGTAAAAGCTCATGGTTTGAGCAAGCTAATAAAAGACTTAGAGGATTGTAGTTTGCTTGTCAACAAAAAATGGTTGCTCCAAAAAGGAACTGAGTTGCTTCTTAAAAAGAAACAACTCAGTGGGTAAAGTTAAAATTAATAAGGGAATTATATCTATGGTAATATAAAGTTTGCAGAAGCATGACCACCCTGACCACCTGTAGGAAGGTTAATTTCTTGGTATTGACCTGAATTGAAATTTCCGTGTACAATACTAAATCCAAATGACAACGAAGCTTTTTCACCTGTGCTATAAGTTACTTCAAGTGCTATGTTGCCACAAATGTTGTTTTTGTTTATCAAATAATTAGCACCAGATTTATAATTGCCAGACTCATTACCAGGCTTGTCATTGGATGTTGGTTTTATGGAATTGTTTCCACTGCCACCATTAGGGGCATAACAAGAGTAATAAAATACATCCCAATCGTAAGAAACAGGGGTTTGCATAGAACCATCGTAGCAAGCACTTTCATAATAGGAGAAAGTATAAGGCAAGCCCTCCTCTGTTACACTAATGACAAAAGGAAAATCCTCTGGAAAGCCACCACAACTTGAGGGGTCAAATTCGGGTATAGGACCATTTATTCGTTTCTCAATATCTCCATCGTTTACATTGTAAATAGTAGTACTGATAGCATCCACCTCAGGGCTTAGGTTTTCTTTTGTGCAACTTGCAAATAAAAGGCTTAGGCTTAGTAGGGCAAAAAGTAAATTTTTCATTATAAAATGTTTTAGCTGTTAACGTTTGATTGTTTGTTATTACAAATATCGCCCGACTTTTAAGAAAAAAAAATTACACTTTTGTGGAGCTTGCCCAGTTAAGTATGCGTAAAAATGAATGTGGTTTATGTGTAAGTTGTTGTTTTGTAATTATTTAGAGGCCTATTTTCTCTGTTTTTTGTCCTGTTAATTCTTGTTTTTTTGATGTGTTTTTAAAAAGGCAGGTTCCTCAACTTATTGCTTTAAACAAACAGATTGTTAACGCTAAATATTGTAAAGTAAGTCATTGCTTCTGAGCAGCTGGCAAATAAGTAGCCAACTTATAGAACAAGTCAGCCTATTGATAAAACCTGCCTATTTTGTGTTATGTGTCATCATCATCATCATTGTTGGTTATGTATTGTTGTTTTCATTGTTAGTTAGTGTTGTTGCTCTCATTGTTAGTTGTTGTGTTCTTGCCTCCATTTTTGTTTGTATTACAAATATCAGTTGATTATCAATGAAAAAAAATTACATGTTTTACACTTTGTCCCTTCCGAAATTTGAAAATAAAATTGTAAGCTGTTGGTATTGAGATTGTTATGAGGGTGTTTTTGTCAATGAAAATAAGCCAATATATAAGTCTTGGTCTTTCAAGATTCATTTTTTTGAATTATATTTATTGCTCAAGGATTTACTTTGGGCAATTTTTGTTCAAAATATTCGATTAGATTTACAGTGATGAAAAATAAAACTATGTGAAAAGAATAAGTACCTGATCTTATTCTTAGACATATGTTTCCTTGCTAAAACAACCAACACAATCAACACAAATAAAATATGAGAGAGAGTAAATTGATTGAGTTGCTAGAATCATTGAGTGTGGAGGAGCTCAAAATCTTTGGCAGCCATTTAGAAAAATCCAGTAGTAAGAATAGTGGTGTATATAAGCTGTATACTTACCTTAAAAAATTACATCCAGACTATCCTGAAAAAAAAGTTGAAAAGCAAGTTGTTTTTAAAAAAATTATGCCTAAGGGGAAAACGTACAATGACAAATCTTTACGAGATTTGATGTCTAAAATAACCTTAGCTCTAGAAAGCTTTTTGCTACAAATAGAACTTGAAAGCAATGAGGTTGAGAAAGACTTTTTGATGCTCAGTCTACTCAAAAAACGCAAAAGAGACAAACTCTTTTTTCAAAAAGTCACCCAAATAGAACGCAAGTGGAAAAAACAGCCCACGCCAGGTATTGAACATTATCACAATGAATTTAGATTGTTAGAAGAGTATCATGCTCATCCGTACACTAACTTGAAGAAAGATAAAAAAGTAAGCAATAATGATTTAATTCGAAAGCTGGATGAATATTATTTTGCTAATAAACTTTATCATACAATGTGTGCCATTCAAACTGAAAAAGTACTCAATAATAAATTTGATTTTTCAAACAACTTATTAATAAAAGAAATTAATAATCTGAGACATTTTAAGTATTTGAATAGAAATTTCCATATTAATATTTTTGGACATTCTTTTGATGCTTATATGAACAACGATTACAATAATTATACAATTATAAAAAAACTATATTTTGACCATATTCAAGAATACTCCTTTGAGGAAAAGTTCGATTTATTTGTGTTTTTGCAGCATTATTGCTATGAAAACTATCGTTTGGGAAATGAAGATTTTTTAGGAGAAATCTTTGAACTCAATAAGTTTGCAGTAGAGCAAGATTTTTTGAGAAAAGACAATGCTATTTCCACAGATATGTTTAGGAATATTGTCCAGTTGGGTTGTAGTGTAGGGGAATTTGAATGGGTGGATAAATTTATAACAGAATATCAAGAGTTTTTGGAGTGGGCTAGAAAGGACGATATTGTGACATTGTGTAAAGCTGTACTAGACTTTTATCAGGGTAATTATGAAGAGACCTTAAATAAGTTGTTGATAGTCAGGTATCAAGATCCTCTTTATGCATTACAGGTGCGTTGTTTACAGTTACAGTCTTATTATGAGTTATCAGAGTATGAAGAATTATTTTTTAATTTGATTAATTCTTTTAGTGTTTTTCTTTCAAGAGATACAAAGCTACCAGAAGCAATTAGACAAGCAACTCTTAATTTTGTACAATTTTCCAATAAACTTTATAAGTTTAAGTACGCAGGGGATAAAAATTTAGTAAAAGTGATAGATGAATTAGAAAAGTGTAAGGTAATTGTGAATAAGAAATGGTTACTAGTAAAAGGAGAAGAACTGCTTCTCAAAAAGAAGCAGCCCAGTTTATAATTGATGTGTCCTTTGATATTAAGAGCCTGTCTGCAAATTCCTTATTGGTCTGTAACTTCGTCTTTTGAGTTAGTTCTGCCGAAGTATCGGACCAGTCACAAGAATACTTAAAAAGTTATCAAAAGGAATTGCGAGATAGATTTAGGGTAAAAAGAAACCTGCTAAGGAATGCCCACCACCACCATTACTTGGAGCTACTAAGTATTGAGCATTAGAATTATAAGTAGTGTAATGGGAGAATTCAGCAGGGAGTGTGCTGGAATTTTCAAAATCATTGCCAAAATCTATGGGTAATGGACTTGAGCTGCTCGCATTGAAGCCAGTATTGAAAGATAAATTAAAACTAGAAGTATTGCCATTGGAATAAATTACATTTACAAGTATTTGATAAGTTGTCAAGTCCTGTATGCCCAAAATGATTTGTTCTCCTATTCTGGTCATCATTGTTTGCCCATTCTCACTTATTTCCCAATTATAAGATATTGGATAAGAATTAGAACCATCATAACAAATGTTTTTACGGTATTCTAGCAATAGAGTATGTTCTGAAGGATTATCAGCAACATAAGCCGCAACATAAAATGCTTGACTTTCCGAACCTTCTAAACTAGGATAGTCATCACAATTAATGTGCATATTAGTTTGAACATTAGTAATACCATTATAGTTATTAGTAGGTTGGTATGTTTGTACCTGTTCTTGTTCTTGAAAAAGTACCTGGTCTTCATCATAGCCATCTACTTCTGGAGCCAAGTTCTCTTTGGTGCAGCCAGTTAGTAAGATGCTTAAAGTTAGTAGGCTTAAAAATAAATTTTTCATTGTAAAATTTTTTAAATGGTTAATATATTTGT
>JAHDIA010000075.1 GCA_020631035.1 Chitinophagales bacterium
CTGTTCAATTTTTGATTAAAAAGGACACCAAAAACAAATTGTATTTTGCGGCTTTACAATCCAATATTGGTCAAAAATGGCTGGCACATTTTGCTTTGCCTAGTAGCGAACTAAACACTGTTTATTTAATTTACGAGGGGAAATTTTATGCAAAATCAGATGCCATACTTAAAGCATTTGATGTGATGGGCAATCAATGGTCTTACCTTTATTTCCTCAAAATCATCCCCTCATTTTTACGAAATTTAATTTACGATTGGGTCTCCAAAAATCGGTACAAACTTTTTGGTAAGAAAAACGAGTGCATGGTGCCAACGCACTCGTTTTTTGGAATAATTTATTTTATTAATGGGGACGGAATGTTTGGGGCTTCGTTTGCAAAGTGTCTCCCCGCTATCCGCTGCTACTCCTCGTTTTGGGCAGGCACAAGGCACTGCCCCTACTGCGGGGTATTCGCTCCTATCGGGCGTATTTTCGGTTCTTTTGGTCCTGCGTTGGTTCTTTTTTCTATCCGCTACAGGCATGCACGTCTTGTGGTTTGTGGAGAAAATTTGTGAATTTTCTCTACGGGTTGGGGTGTGGGGATTAAGTTGCACTCATTTTGAATCCGACTTTTTGGACATTGCCCAACATACTTTTGCTTAATTTTTGGTGAACCGAAATCACTCTTTCTTGCTCAAAACTTGGCATTTGCGAATCTATTTCTAGTGCAGCAACCATCGCACTCTCAATAAATTGCTTCAATATTTCGTCGTCCAATATGTTTTGGGATACGTCGGGATGTAAAAACTCCATTTGACGTACGCCCTCTATATAATAATGGTTTTCGTTGTTGATAAAGAAACGACCCAACAAATAACCAGGGTCTCCCATTCGCTTATACTTTAAAGAATCTGCTAAAAAGTTGTAGGCGACAATGGCTCCAAAGAAACTCCGTCTTTCGTCTTCTAATATATATGGATTCTTTTTAAGGATGTGGTTGTCTGGAAATGCAACAATATTGGAATGCATCGAAAACACCAATACATCCCCTGAAAACTTTACCTGAAACTCGAAATCGCTGATATTAATGTACTCAACATCTACCGCTTTGTCTACATCCTGAATTTTATGGTCTATTTCGTTTGCCAAATCTGCGGCAATTTTTTTCATGCGTTTAAAAGTCTCTTGTATTCCTCTGTATACTTTTTGTTTGGTACAAGCCTTGAATTTGAGCAATTCAACAATTTCATTGACTTTATTATCCTGTTGCATAACTTCCATAGTTGATTGATTTTGTAGTGACAAAGATACATTTTATAGTCTTTTATTGTAAACTCAATGCAATCTTATTAATATTGTGGTATCAGACAAAACAAATCTTGTCTGTACTGAGTTATTTATCAACGGAAATTTTACCAAAAAGTTATTTATATGGATTTATCAAGTATGATGGGCCAGTTGGGCAATATGCAGGAAATGATGCAACAATCAAAGGCTAGATTAGAGGAGATGATGGTCTCTGTTGAATCAAATGGCATTCAAATAGAATGTACTGCTAGTAAAAAGGTCAAGAACATCAGCATTGCTCAGTCATTGATGGATGAGGGTGACAAGGAACAATTGGAAGACTTGTTGATTGCAGCTCTTAACAAAGCCATGGAACAAGCAGATGCAAAAGCCCAAGAAGAGGCCCAAAAGGTGCAGCAATCTTTGTTCCCTGGAGGTCTGCCTGGTTTCTAAAAACAAGGGACATTCAATAACTAGAGAAAGAATTTTTTGAATCTGAATCACCTTTGGAATCAGGTAATTTATCTTTTGAGTTATCTATTATTGGTATTTGTTTCTCTAGTTCAAAAATATTGGTTGTGGGCATTTGGATTCTCTTTTGAAAATCTTGCTCCACAGAATGACATCTATCAGCAAGGGTTCGGACAATGGCCTCAAAATATTTGCTATTGAGCATTTTTAGAGGTGTATTGTAAACCCTACTAAAAACGTATTGCCCATCTTTGCGGTTGATGCTCCAAAAACCAATGGTATTTTTGCTATTTTCTTGTAAAAAAGTTGTTGCCAATTCTTGCGGAATTTCTGTCAATTCATTAAAGCCTGTTCTGCTACAGGCGATAAACTCCAATATATTTTTACGGCGGTGAATGTATATGGGCTGACTTCCTGTGACATTACAGCTGTATTTTATAATGGTTTTTTTCTTGCCCAATTTAATAATTGGATAATTGTTGATTTTACAAAAGGTTTTGACTGCATACTTAAAATAAGTGCCAACTTTGTTGATACACATAACTGCTGTTTGGAGCAATTGGTATAAATCTTCTTCATAAACATAACTGGCTATTTGGTTCCATACCACCCATTTTTTTGCTCTTTCATTCTTTTCTTCATAGATTTCCAAATCTAAATCAACTTTTAATAAATAAGCTGGTACTTTTTGATGGTTTTTGTAGTAGGTTCCCACAATGATAGGATGTGGACGCCCCAATACTCCTGCTTCTTCATAGGCTTCTTTGGTTGCAGAGATGTGTGGATTGAGTGGTGCCTCGATGGTTCCTTTTGGAATGACCCACTTGGTGTTGGTATAGTTTCGTATGAGCAGTAGTTCTATCTTATCCCCATTTTTTCTATAGGGAATGATCGCAGATTTCTTTTTCATTGGATTCACTTTCCATAGTATTCTAGAGTAGATTAAGACATTGAATAAACATACTCTTATCAAATTTAACTCAAAATCTGCTTGGATGTGTAATTGTGAGATTTATTTTTTATGAATGTAAGCTTATCTCATCCAAACAATATGTTTACAATGGTGAATCTGCTCCCAAATTACCAGACTGGTGTGAAGGATAGTAGTGGTTACCCCACAGTCCCAATTTTATTGGGACGAGGAGTAAAAATCCCGATAAAATCGGGAACCCGACGCAGGAGGGGCACACCCAAATAAAAAAGATTATTTATTTTGATGTTCTTTTTCTATATCTCTTACTTCCCACCTCTTTTTTTCTTCTTTTCTGGCTTGGGATCGTTTTTTGCCGCCTCTTGCATCCGCATCACAAAATTGTTGACAGTGACAGTCGAAGCCAAGGCATACTGATAAGAAGTCAATTTATCTTTAGAGACCTTTTTACGCTTTTTACCTTTGACTTTTGAAATCATTTTGTTGAAGTTGGCATTGGATGAGAGCATTTGCATAAAGCCGCTGCGGTAGTAAAAATAGTACCACTCATTTTGGCTGGTTTCTACATCTTTTTCGTTGATGTAGATGTGGAAATAATCGCCTTTTTTACGGGGAGCAAATTCGACATAGCCCGTCACTTCACGGTTAACATAGGTCTCGCCCATATAGCCCAAACCAAATGACCCAATTGAACGGAATGAGGCATTTTCTTCATCCCAAATTAAATTTAAATTGGCTAAGAATAATTTATAATCAAAACCTTTTTCGGGACGTTTAAAATATCCATTTTGAGCAAGGGCAACCGTGGCTTGGTTGATCATATTGTCTGGTAAAATTTCGACCAGTCCTCTAGAAAAGCCCGTAGTTAGGTAATTGATTTCTTTGTTTTCAGCAATCAATTCTTTAAGGTCGGTAGTCATTTCCTCAAAGGCTTTTTCGTCAATCATAAAATCCAGTCCAAGTACCATTTCATTGATGGCAAAGCTGCTGTCAACCAAATTGTTTTTAATTTGCCCTCCTGCATCAGCAATGACAAAGCCCAAGTTTTGCAACAAACAGATTTTGCCTTCGGTAATGACGATTTGCTCTTTGGTATCTTTAAAAGCCATCACATTGCCCTGTAATTTTTTACCCTCTACTTTTTCGGGATCTCCAATTCGGTAAATTTCTTTTTCGGGATTATAATCAAGTAGTCCTTTAGCAGAAATCATTCCGAAGTCGGCACTTGTCTTTTTGGAGTTGATAAAAGACGAATAAGGACGCAAATCCTCGAAGCTAAAAAAGGTACCGACATAGAGCGAATCTTTGTACTCACCTATTGGGCTAGATAAGTCCACTTGTAAATTATCGGGATTGATCTTTTCCCTAAACTTGAACCATTCAGGCTTCATATATTGAGTGTTCAAATTGATGCGGGCAAAACCATCAAAGGTCAAGAAACGATCTTGTGAATCTAAGAATACTCTTCCTTTAAAGTCTGTTTTAGGATCCAATTTAAAGTTATCTTCAGCAGCAATGCGTGCCTTGGAATAAGTACGAAATACTTTGTCATCACTCTCAATTTTCAAGTTCGCTAGTTCTTCTTCAAGACTCAAATTCGCCATTGTATCTGAGGGTGTGGTCTCATTTGCCAACTCTCCAAATTCCTCTTCAAAGTTTTTCTTCTTTTTATCTGGTTTTGCTTTTTTCTCTTTTGGTGCTTTTTTCTTTTTGTCTTTCTTATTTTTTCCTTTTCCCTCTTTAATTTCAGTATTTTCTTTCAGCATTTGGGCTTCTTCCTCATCTACAAAACCTTCGGTACGTGATTCTATCTCTGAAAAATAGATGTCTTGATCTTTGTCTAAGTATTTGGATTGGTATTTATAGGTGCCCGATGCCTTGAACTCATTTTTGGTAAACACATCAACTGTCGCATCAGTAATTAGGTGGTATTCTTTAATAGTGTCTATGATAATGGTCGCATTTTCCATAGTAGAAATTTCTGCATCCATTATCATTTTCATTGTATTGTTTTCGGGAATGATTCGAGCATCTGCCACAACTATCTCCTTCACTCCATTAAATTCAATTTCTTGAGTAGCAAGATCAATTGCTCCTTCTTCGGACCTAAACTTCAGTCCTTTTTGTTGTGGATTAAGCGAGATAAAATAGTTCTCTGAATCTGTATTGTTTTTCAATTTAATTTTTCCCTGTTTATAGTCAATTTCCATCCTATCCAAACTCGCCAATAAGCGATGCTTTGGTAATTTTACTTCTAGTTGCTCCCACTTACCTGGCTCAAAAACTCCTAGCTCTTTGTAAACATCTACATTGGCTTTCATTGCTTCTAAAGAACGAAGGATTAACTTGTCATTCTTGTCCTCTACTTCGATGTGAAGCGAATCCGCTAAAAAGCAAGTTTCATTGTAACTAAAACGATTGGACTTGATTTTGGTATCCTTCCAACTCATCTCTCCCTTGGAAAACATCCCCTTTCCAGTCATCGTTAATCTTCCCCTAAATTGCGAACGCCCCTCAAAGATTGAATAAGGTTTTTGCGCACCATACAACATCATAGAATCTCGGTAAGGAAACCATTTGAAGTTGATGCCACTATTGAGTACATCAGGATAAGGGACCCCATTTTTTTCTCCCTTTTCAACAATGACGCTATAGACTTTATCTGTAATGGTCGAATCTGGGAAAAAGATAAAATCTTCTCCTTTGACAGTAGTGGTCATAAATTGTACTGTTCCATTGCCTCTAAGACCATTTTCGGATAAATTAACCGAACCATTGTACATACCTATCCCCTTGTACATTTGATAATCTTCTCCAGTAATGTCCGCATTAACATCTAGGGTCAAATTTTCTTGTAGTCCTGCCGATACACGCAGTTCAGGAAAAATGTCTCCATATACCATTGTTCCTCTAAATTGGAACTTTTCTTTGGGGATAACATTGACATCCTCAAACTCAAAGGCATCCAATTGAAAATAAAAACGCTCCCTTTCGTAGGCTCCTCCAAACAATTCGTCATTGTCGTAATAAATGAAAGAAGCTCCGTCTGTCTTAAATCTAGGATAGCCATCAATGTTTTCCTTTCCTGACTTATTGTCGGGGGCGTCAATGTATAAAGTTCCTACTACATCATTGATGGGGGTGGATACTTTTTTTGCCTTGGTAACAACTTTATCTTGAAATTGCTCTTCATCTTTAACGTAAAAAAACATCTTTTTGACACTATCTACTTTGACAGTAAAATTGTTGTAGTCTAATGAATAATTGCCTCCAACAAAATCCATTTGCCCAGCCACCAAATCACCATAAGCTTTTATATTTCGGTTTTCATTGATATTTATGATTTTGTCATAGGGAAACAATACAACTCTTTGCGAATCGCTAAGAATCACTTTTTCAACTCCTATTGCTGACAAATCTGATGTATTTAAGTTGAGTGACAAATTTTCTCTTTGAGAAACCGATTTGAGGGTGATTTTATCATAGTCCATCTTACCAAATTGTGCTTGAGCGTACAAATTGGCCTTGGGGCGAATGTGAATCATTTCATTTTGAGGGTCATAAAAGGCAAATCCATCATTGACCAAGTCATAAATCACATTGAGGGCATCGGATACCTTGTAGTTTCCTCCCAATTGACTGGCAAAGTCTTGAGCAGGCATTTGGTCAGACATTGTACTGCCGTACCAATTACCCAAAATAACAATTGGGTCTTTGGAAATGGCTTTGCGATATTTTTGTAAGAGTTTGGGATTGTAAAAGTCGTAAGAATCTACATAGAGTGGACGAGATTTGACCTGAGTTGATTGAGTCAAGGTCATAATAGTATCCTGTAAGTTCCAACTTACTGCATCTATCTCTGTTTCTATTTTGTGGTAAGAACTAACAAAAGGACCTTGTGAAATGGTTTTCTCATTTCGGGCAACCCGTAGATCTTGAGTACTGATGCTATATGCCAAGTCTAAACTCGGATGAAAAATAGAATCATTTTTAAAATAAAGTGCCACCTCTGTATCAACGGAACTAATTTTTTCTCTTTCTCGAACCCCAAATACTGGCGCACTGGAACTAAACATCACTTTTCCTTCATCATTGCGTACTTGCATTTTGGCAACACCATTTTCACCACCAAATATGATAATCTTCTGACCATTTAAACCAAAACCTCCTCTAAAAGCAACTTTGGGGTCAATGCCTTCTATTTTTAAATCTGTTTTATTGGACTTGAATCTCGGATAAGATTTATTTTCCTTGCTACCTGATTCTATTTTATTGCTCAATACTCCCTTGAGTGGGTTGGTAAACAAATCTTTAAGATTAAACTTTACATCTTTGATTTCATAGTTGGTTGATTTCATATCAATCACATAATCCTCAAAAGTAGCAGAAGCATCCTCATAATATAGCTCTTCAGAGTTTTTCCAACTTATTTCTCCTCCTTTGCCTTTCCACTCATTGGTAGAGGGGGTGTAAATACCAGAAGTTTTAAAAATGTAGGTACTGTCTTTTTTGGTAATGGTCTTGAGATTGGTTTCGTCAATTTTGACCTTGGGTATATTGTCTTCATAAAAAAACTCATATACTTGGGAATCCGCTATCCAACTTTTTGCCGAAGATTCATATAAGGCACCTTTCTGAAAAAGTTGATAACTAAACTCCAAATATTTTTTAAAAGAGTTGGTTTTGAGCGGTTTTTGTTTTTCAGCAAAGGCCGTAGTTGTTTTGTACCAACTTCTAAACATTTTGCCTTCTTGGCTACTTTCCAATGCCAACAATTCATTATAAGCCAAGAGCACATTTTCATAGTAAGGCACCACTTTCATCTTTTTGCTACGCATCAAATCAAATAAAGCTGCAAAATCAGCAGCACGTTCAAAGGTGGGCGGTGTGCTTAGATTTTCCTTAAAGTTATCTAAAGCTTTTTTGGTTTCGGAGCGACTGAGGTATTTGCCAAACAATTGATCTAATTGTGTTCCCAATTCAAGTGGGTCAGAGGAAAATTCTTTGATGTCTTGGGCATTCAATAAAGCACTGCCACACAAAACTATCAAACAGAAAAGGGAAGTTCTTATCGTTTTCAACATCTGCTGAATGTTTTTTGCTTATAATAGTGATAGGACCAAATGAATTGGTTTATGAAAGTGTTTGTCTTACATTGTCAAAAATGATTGTCAAATGCACATCATTTTTCAAAATGCAACATCACCCACTTTCCTTCATTTAGTTCGTTGACTTTGGTCAAGTCAAACTGGGCGGAAGTGTTTTCAATTAGTTCTTTGTCTTCGAAAAGTATTCCACTCAAAAGTATTTGACCGCCTGGCACAAGGCTCTTAACTAACGTTTGAAGCGAGTCCAGAATTATGTTTCGATTGATGTTTGCTAGAATCACCTCAAATTGTTGATTGGGGACACAAGCAATGTCTCCTTGTTTGAGTGTAACATTGTCAATCTGATTGCGGTCAATATTCTCAAGAGCATTTCGGTAAGCCCATTCATCTATATCTATACCTAAAATGGAGTGGGCTCCCAATTGAGCTGCCAAAATAGCCAAGATTCCCGTACCACATCCATAATCAAAGACCTTTTTTTGAGAAAAATCCATCTCTGACATTTCCTGCATCATCATTCGGGTGGTTTCGTGGTGTCCCGTTCCAAAAGACATTTTGGGCTCTATCTCAATAACATATTGGTAAGTTGTTTCATCTATTTTATGAAAAGGAGCCTTCACCAAAATGCGTTTTCCCAACATAATTGGTTCAAAATTGCGCTCCCATTCTTCATTCCAATTCTTGTTTTCCAGTTGATAACTTTTGAGCAAACTGGCTTCTCCCAAAGCTTTGTATTTATCCAAACTTGCTTGTAAAATTGTTTGGTCAAATCCCTGTTCCTCCACATAAGCTTTGATGCCCCAATCCAATTCTTCAAATCCTTCATAGCCTATATTGGACAACTCTGCTATCAAAATGGAATTCAATGCCTCATTTGTTGAGGCTATTTCTACAACAAAATACTTCACACAATGGCCTTAATGATGTCCACAAAATCAGCATCTTTTAGGGAAGCACCTCCTACCAAGCCACCATCTACATCGGCATTGGCAAAAAGCTCCACAGCATTGGCTGGTTTGACACTACCTCCATACAAAATGGTGGTATTTTCTGCGATAGCCTCTGAATATTGTTCTGCTATCAATTTTCTGATATAAGCGTGCATTTCTTGCGCTTGTTCAGGACTAGCAGTTACCCCTGTTCCAATCGCCCATACAGGCTCATAGGCAATGACGACCTTTTTAAAATCCTCCTCACTCAAATCAAAAATAGCCGTAAGTTGGTCTTTGACTACATCAAACAATACCCCTGCATTTCTTTGTTCTAGGCTTTCTCCACAACAAAAAATCACCTCTAAATCATTGGCAAGTGCTTGTTGCACCTTCTTATTTAGTAACTCATTGTCTTCTTTAAAATATTTTCTTCTTTCGGAATGCCCCAATATCACATAGTCACAAGCAATATCGCTCAACATACTTGCCGCCACTTCTCCTGTATAAGCTCCTTTGGGTTCCGAATGACAGTTTTGAGCAGCGACCAAAGCCGTCTCTGTTAGAATTGATGGGATCATAGACTTAACCAACGGCAAATAAGGAGCTGGTGGACCAAATACAATATGTATTGACTCATCCAGTTTTATGTTTTCAAGTGCAGTACAAACCCCATTGACCAAATTGCTTGCTTCTTCAGCGTTTAGGTTCATTTTCCAGTTTCCTGCAACAATCTTTTTTCTCATAATAGATTTTATATTTTAACAAGACACAAAGATAAGTTTCTACGGCTATTTGCCCACTAAATTGGGTTTAAATTATCATTTTAATGACTTTATTTTCATTTGGCTATTAGTACGGAACGTCACTACCTTTGTCTAAAGGTGTGTTCCAGCTATCAACCGTACAAGGTACGTGTCTCTATCTGGCGTAGGCATTCCCGATTTTATTGGGATCGGTTCTATTTTCTTTCCGCTTCACGCCTTGCTTCTTTTTCACTTGCTTCCTGTTCATACGCCCGTTTCGGGTAGACACACAGCCGTGTGTCTCTACGGGTTTACGGGTTGGGGTTCGTTAATGACGTTACGCAATTACCCATTCAACCAATTACCCACAAAATTCTAAACCCCAAATTCGTCATTCTAAATTAGTCATTCTAAATTTGCAGTATTATTTACTTTAACAACAATCAATGAGTCAAAAGAAAAAAGATTGGATTTGGTTCAATAAAGAAATGGATATCGAAACGATGAACAATTTTGGACAAAATAGTATGATAGAATATATAGGCATCAAAATTGTCGAAGTGGGGCCCGATTACCTCAAAGGAACAATGCCCGTAGACCATCGAACGGTACAATCCTATGGCATTTTGCATGGGGGCGCATCGGTGGTTTTGGCAGAAACATTGGGCAGTTATGGCTCCGTTTTGGTGGTTGATTTTCCCAAATACAAATGTTTTGGATTAGACATCAACTCCAATCACATTCGGGCAGTCCGAGAAGGCATTGTCACTGGAGTTGCCAAACCAATTCACCTTGGTCGTACAACCCATGTTTGGGAAATCAAAATCTACAACGAAGCTGAAAAATTGGTCAATATCAGCCGTTTGACAATGGCAGTCAGAAAATCTGAGGAACACAAGTAAGCACATCCAATAATGCCCAAGAAATTATTTGAAACCGAACGTCTGAATGTCTACCTTTTGGATGCCAGCTATGCCAGTGTTGTTTTGACTTATTATGAAAAGAACCAAGAACACTTCAAATATTCAATGCCTTTGACAACATCCCAATTTTTGACCTATAAATATCAGTTTGACCTAATGTTGATGCAAAATAGAAACATACAAACGGGACATCTGATGAAATTTTGGTTGTTTGACAAAAACGATGCCCACTTAGGCAATATTTGGGGAGATGTGAGCCTCAACAACATTGTTCGGGGTGGGTTTCAATCGTGTCACATAGGTTATAAACTAGACAATGATATGGTTGGAAAAGGCATTATGAGTGAGGCATTGAGACGAATCATTTACTACACCTTTACAGAAATCAAATTGCACCGAATCGAAGCCAATATTATGCCCACCAATCAACGCTCCATCAAACTGATAGAATCTTTGGGCTTTGTTGATGAAGGTTACTCCCAAAACTACCTAAAAATAAATGGTAAATGGGAAGATCATAGACGCTTCGCCTTACTCAACGATGTTTTACCAATTTGACGTACCGCTAATAAATCGGGACATTCTTCCAACAAAACTTGATTGCTTTTCTGAAACTTGGGATGGAGATAGTCTGGAGCTATCTCACAAAGTGGCACCAAAGTAAAACGCCTGTCTTGTATAAAAGGATGGGGAATGATTAAATTCGGAAGCTCTACCATTTCATCATTAAAATACAAAATGTCAATGTCAATGATGCGTTCTCCCCATTTTTGAAAACGGACACGTCCCATCTCTTCCTCTATGGCGAGTATTTGAGTCAATAAATCCTCCGCTCCCAATGCACTCTCAATGAATAAAACCTGATTGAGAAAGGCAGCTTGCTCAGTAATGCCCCAAGCAGCCGTCTCATAAATCGCTGACTGTTTGAGGATGCTTCCCACCCCTTTACTTAGTAATTTACACGCCTGTTCTAAGAAAAAAAAGCGATCTCCACTATTGCTACCCAATAAAATGTAGGCTTTGTTTTGTAATTTTACATCCATTATATACAAAGATAAATGACGATTTCATGAATATTATATGATTTGTAAGGAAACTTTCTTAAAAAAAGATAGGTTGTATTTAACATCTATGCGATCATTCTTTTCACATTATATGATTACACACAACACTAACACCAACTTCACTTACAATTATTCTTATATTCTCATTCGACAAGATTATTCAAAAAAGTTAAACATACAATGAATTTTTTTAAAATTGTACTGGGGACATTGGTTGGTCTCCTTATATTTTGTTTCATACTGTTTATGTTTGGAGCATTGAGCATATTCAGTTTGAGTAAATTTACACAAAGCTCCAAAGTTGTTGTCAAGCCTAACTCTGTCTTAAAGGCTTCTTTTGCAGCTCCCATTGGCGAAAGAGGATATGACAGCCCTTTTGATGGACTAGAACTACCTGTTGCAGTGGGTCCAGAAGCCAAAATGGGATTAGACGACATCCTTGCTGCCCTCGAAAATGCCAAAGACGATTCCAGTATCAAAGGAATTTACATGGATTTGAGTGGTGTTGCTTGTGGTTGGGTTCAATTGGAAGACATTCGCAACAAAGTCATTGAATTCAAAGAAAGTGGCAAATTTGTCTACGCCTATGGAGAAGGCATCAGTCAAAAAGCCTATTACTTGGCTAGTGTGGCTGACAAGGTTTTCCTCAATCCATCTGGTTTGATCGAATTAAAAGGCTTTTCTCAAAAAATTGCCTTCTTCAAAAAAGGTTTGGACAAACTCAACATAGAGCCTGAAATTGTTTACGCAGGTAAGTTCAAAAGTGCAACAGAACCTTTGCGTATGGAACAAATGAGTGGCGAAAACAGACAGCAAATCAAAGAATACCTAGACGATTTTTATGCCAACTACCTGATCAAAGTGTCTAACGCGCGTGGCATGTCTACTGATCAATTGCACAATGTTATTGACAATTTATTGGTCAGAGAAGCTTCTGATGCTTTAGAACACAATGTGGTTGATGATTTATTATACGAAAGTGCTGTAGAAAATTTGATTAGAGAAAACGTCGGATTAGACACTGACGAAAAAATCAACTTCGTTTCTATGGGTAAGTACATCAAATCAGGTGTCAAAGACAATACCTTTAGTACAAACAAAATTGCTGTAGTATATGCTGAAGGTGACATTGTTGACGGAAAAGGAGATGGTAGCAACATTGCTTCTGAACCTTTCAAAGAAATCCTTTCTAAAATAAGACGAGACGATAAGGTTAAAGCGGTTGTTTTGCGTGTCAACTCTCCTGGTGGTAGTGCCTTGGCATCAGACATCATTTGGGACGAAATCAATCAAATCAAAGCCAAAGGCATTCCTGTGGTGACCTCAATGAGTGATTTGGCTGCATCGGGCGGTTATTACATTGCTGCCAACTCTGACAAAATCTATGCAGAAAGCACCACTTTGACTGGTTCTATTGGCGTATTCGGAATTTTGATGGATATGGACGAATTCTACAACGAAAAACTAGGAATCACCTTCGATACTGTCAAAACCAACAAATTTGCCGATTTCCCAACTTCTGTTTTCTTGACAGACGATTTAGATGCTACCGAAAAAGACATCATCCAAAAGGCCATTGTCAACATTTACGATCAGTTTAAATCAAGAGTGGCAGATGGTAGAAAAATGTCAGTAGAGCAAGTGGAACAGTTGGCACAAGGTCGTGTATGGACAGGCACACAAGCTCTAAAAAATGGCTTAGTTGACGAAATTGGAGACTTGGAGGATGCCATAATACACGCTGCTGAATTGGCAGGCTTAGATGGCTACCGTACCGTTCCTTATCCAAAAGCTGTTGACCCCATTCAAAAATTAATGCAGCGTTTTTCTGGAACTGAAGAAGATGCTGTCGCCAGAGCTTTGAGCAATTCAAAATTGGCTCCTGTATACAAACACTACAAATCTTTAGAGGATTTACTAGAAATGAACACCTATCAAATGCGTTTGCCTTACAGTATTGACATCAAATAGGCAAAGAACAAAAACGTTTCATAGATTTATAGACCCGAAGTTTTGCACTGAGCAAGCTTCGGGTTTTCTTTTTTTATATTGATTGGTTATTGGGTTGATTCGGTTATTGGTTGATTGAGTTATTCGGTAAAACATACCTAATCACACAATCAACATTTTATCCTGAGTTTGTCAAATTATGGGGCAAAGTCCCTCTTTCATGGCTTCAGGTACTCTGGTTAGCCAACGCATGCTTTAGGCTGCGTCGTAAATCTCATCCGCCCGCTCCTCCTGCACTTCCTTGCCAATTTATTTAAACCTATTTATATTTTTATCGTATATAATGCTAGAGTTACAAATGCAAATGCTTGA
>JAHDIA010000076.1 GCA_020631035.1 Chitinophagales bacterium
GATTACACCGAGTTCTAGTGGGAGTAGTAGTAGCGGTGGGAGTAGCAGTAGTAGCAGCAGTGGGAGTAGTAGCAGTAGTAGTGGTGGAAGTAGTGGCGGCGGCTATGGCGGCGGTGGCGGCGGTGGCTGGTAGTGCAATTTAAAATCTTCAATTAAAAAAAATGATACAACACAAATATTTTCATCTCACAATCATTCTACTTTGTCTGCCACTCTTACAATTGGTCGCCAAGGAAGAAATACTATTGTTTCATTCAGACATCAAAGTACAAGCAGATGGGAGTTTTGATGTAATCGAGACCATTCGGGTTTATGCCGAAGGGAGGCAGATAAAGCGGGGAATTTTCAGGGAGATTCCCACCACCTATAAAAACAAGTTAGGCATTAAAAAGAAGGTGAGATTTGAAGTAGTGAGTGTCAAAAAGAATGGATCAAAAGAGCCCTATCATACCAAACGCAATGACAATGGAGTTGCCATTTACATAGGGCAATCTGATGTTTACATTCCCCAAGGAGAATACGTTTACGAAATACACTATACAACCAACAATCAAATCTTATTTATGGAGGATTTGGACGAAGTGTATTGGAATGTAACAGGCAATTTTTGGAGTTTCCCAATCAAAGAGGCAAGGGCAAAAATAAGTTTACCTGAAGGAGGGAAATTGATTCAGCATGCTGCCTACATAGGTTACGAAGGTAGTACAGACCAAAATGTGGACATTCAGAAAATAGACGATCGAAGCATTGAATTTAAATCAAATCGTTCTTTGCAGCCAAGGGAAGGCTTGACCATAGCAGCAGGTTTTGAAAAAGGCTTGATTCCAGAACCCACAACTGCCGAGAAATTCGATGAAACCTTTCAATCAAATAAAGGAGTATTTTATGGTTTACTTGGATTGTTGGGCATCTTTTTATATTACTTCATTAATTGGAGAAGAGTAGGAGTGGACCCACCCAAAGGCACCATCATTCCCCAATATTATCCACCCGAAAATATGTCAGCTGCTGCCTGTCGTTTTGTAGAAAAAATGTCATTTGACAATCAAACTTATACTGCCGCTTTGGTACAACAAGCAGTCAATGGCAATATGCGTATAGAACACAATGGCGAAAGGAACTATACCCTAAAGACAAATCAGGACTATACCTACCATAAATGGGAAGGAGAAGATAAAATCCTTCAACCTTTTTTTGGAGGAAGAATCAATAGCATCAAACTAGACAAAAAAGACCACCAAATATTCAGCAGTTCTAAAGACAGACTGAAAGAACACCTAAGTGAACAATACGAAGGTTTCATGTTCAACAGAAATCGCCAACCTCTTTTATTGGGTATTGTTTGCTCGACATTACTATTATTTGGACTCTTGCTATTTGTAGGAAAAGGAGAGGAAAGTATTTTTATGTGTATATGGTTGTTCTTTTGGTTGGGTGGTTTGTCCATTCCTACATTTATCTCTGTACGCAGTTTTTTAAATGGCGACCGCTCTGGTAAAACCATTGGGGGATTGGTGTTTGCTTTCTTTTTTATGCTCCCAAGTTTGGTTCCCTTGTATTTGGTTACAAATCAAAATTGGTTGATGGGTTTAATCATCATTGCCATCTTGATGGTCAATTTAATTTTTGCCTATTTACTCGAAGCACCAACCATCGAAGGGCGCGAAACAATGGACCATATCGAAGGATTTAAAATGTACCTATCAACCGCCGAAAAAGACCGCCTCAATATGCTCCAAGCACCCGAAGAAAACCTAGAATTGTACGAGCAATATTTGCCCTACGCCATTGCTCTTGGTGTGGAGAATGAATGGGGCGAACGCTTTGAAAAAGTGATACAAGCCGCTTCTCAAAAAATGCAAGATGGCAGGCATCATTCATACTCACCTGTGTGGTATTCTGGTAGCGACATCAACAACTTTAGTGCTGCTTCTTTTGGCAATCAACTGGGTTCTAGTTTTAATTCTGCTTTGAGTTCGGCTGCTAGTTCGCCCAGTTCTAGTGGTGGCAGTGGAGGAGGAGGAAGCAGTGGCGGCGGCGGCGGTGGCGGCGGTGGTGGCGGCTGGTAGGGGCATTGATTTAAGATTCAAAATTTAAAATTTCCTAATCTTGATTTTTCAATTTTAAATCTTAAATTTTTATGGTGCAACGTCATTGGGTCAGGGCTACGTTGTGGTCAGGTTAACCAACGCAGGCTTCATACTTCGTACAAGCGTTCATCCATCCGCTCATCCAACGCCTCTTTTAATTGTGAATGGGGAGTTATGAATTATAAATTGGGCAAAATGGAGAGCCAATTCATAACTCATAATTTACAACTCACAATTTTATATCTTTTCCAATAGTGAAGTAAAAAGTAGTTCCCTGATTGGGTTCTGATTCCAACCATATTTTCCCTTGGTGTTGCTCTACAATTTTTTTGCAAAGCGAAAGCCCAATACCAGTTCCTTCATACTCGCTTGGATTGTGGAGTTTTTTAAAAAGTAAGAAAATACGTTCTTGGTATTCTTTGGGAATACCGATGCCATTGTCTTGTACTTTAAAACGATAATGTTCGTCTTCCTCTTTTGAACAAATATTGACAATAGGTGGGACATCGGTACGCTGAAATTTGATGGCATTCGTAATTAAGTTTTGGAACAACTGTCGCATTTGGGTAAGATCAGCTTCTATATATGGTAATTTATCGCAAATAATTTGGGCATTTTTTTGATGAATTTCACTTTGCAATTCCAATTCGATTACTTTAATTAAGTTGCGAATGTTTATGGTAGACAATTTTATTTTTTGGGTATTGACCCTTGAATACATCAAGAGATCGTCAATGAGGTGCTGCATATTTCGGGATGCTCGAATGATGAAGTTGAGATAGTCTTTTTCATCTGTAGACAGTCTTTCCATCCCACTTTTTTGTAGAATTTGGGCAAAGCTTACAATAGAACGGATGGGCGATTTTAAATCGTGTGATGCCAAATAAGCAAAGTTTTCCAATTGCATATTGGACTCGATGTACTTTTGAAGTTCTTGGTTTTTGGTGTTTAGGTCATTCTGTATTTTTTTGAGCGAGCTAATGTCTGCAAGTATACCTACATATTCTATTTCATTTGTTTCTTCATTTTCTATGGCTTGTAAGTGAACCCAAGCCCAACCTTTGGAACCATCTTTGCGAATAAAGCGATTTTCAAACTCGATAGATTTAAGGGTCTGATAGGTATCATCATTGAATTTTTTACTTTGTTCAGCATCTTCAGCAAACATAATACTTATTACATCCTTGCCAATGATTTCTTCTTCAGTAAAGCCAGTCATTTTAGCAAAAGCAGCATTGCAGTCTGTAAATACCCCTTTACTAGACATAGCGATTCCCATTTGAGTATTGGCAAAAATGGTTCTATACCTTTGTTCACTGATTCGTAACTTTTGTTCTGTCTCTTTGAGTTCATTGATGTTTTTGGCGTAGACAGCGCAACCTGTAATGATGTTGTTTTTATCCATAATAGGATAAAAAGAAGCGGCCAAATGTATGAGCTCTTCCGTTTCAAGGTCTTTTAATACAGGATACATTGTAAGCGACTTACCCTGAAAAACTTCCTCAAAATATTGGCTCATAACTTCTTTGTCTTCTTCTATAAGACAATCAATGATGTTTTTGCCAATAGCTAATTTTTTAGAGTTGGTTCTGTAAAATACAGAACTAGCTGCTTTGTTAAAAGTAAGCAACTCCATATCTAGATTAATAGAAAACACTAGGTCATTTGTTGAGTTGATGATAGAATTTAATAATAGTTGATTTTCACCAAGTGCATTCTCGGCTTTTCTTTGTTTGGTAATATCGTGTTTCTTGCCCCAAAGACCGTGTAGCTTATTGTCTACTACTACTCCAATAATGCTTTCCAAAATAATACATTGTTCCCCTTTGAAATTGTAACTAACTCGTTCTTGATTGGCAAGGTTAAACTTGGCATTTGCCAAAGTTTGATAGAAGAATCTTATATTTTTCTTGTTTTCTTTTTCTTTGACCAATTTGAGCTTGGTTTTGGTTTCTATCAGTTTTTGTGGATCATCATAACCGTAAAAATGAGCATAGGCGTGATTGCAATCTGCAATATAGGCACGTTCAAGGTATAGGTCAAATTGTTGGTCTATTGGCAAATCTAGTGGGATGGGTTCCGTCAAAGAAATATAGCTGATGGCATCTTCGCTTAGTTTGATAAAAGCCTGGTAGTTCTTTTCTTTTTGTCGAAGGGCAAGTTCTGTTCTTTTGAGTTGGCTGATGTCTCTGTCAATACCAAGTAAGCCTTTTATATTGCCATTTTTATCAAATAGCGGAATTTTGGTGATTTCAAACCACTTGCTATCTGTACCATTTCGGGTATATTCCTCTACAAGTCGAATGGGCTTGCCCTTTTCAATAACCATACTATCTTCTTGCTTGATTTTTTGACTGGACTCTTTGGAAAAGTTGAAATCTTCTATAGACTTTCCCCATAGTTCTTCGGGGCTGGTTTGAAGACCATTGAGCAATGCCTTGTTCGCAAAATTGATTTTGAGATCCTTGTCTTTGGCATAAATCAAGCTGGGGTTGAGGTCCGAAACATTTTGAAGAAATTGTAGGGACTCTTTTAATTGTTCTTGATACTTCTGTGTTTTTTGATTGTGGTAATGAAAAATGGCATAAATGGCCATTAAGTTACTGGTGCTAACCATGATTTCTATTGGGAGAGGAATATCATAAACAGGATTATAGTAAAAAGAAATGAACAAATAAAAATAAATAAAAAAGGTTAGGGCACTATGAAGGAGTTGAGTTCCTCTGGAGGTAGTGGTAAGTGAAAATACCAAATAGATGGTGGGAATGCTTACAAAAACTGAATAGATGGTCCCTACAGTGTGATATATGTAAATTATCAAACCATAAAAGCAGATAGAAGAAATAAGTAAATATATGTTGAGGTGTTTGGCAGAGATGATAAAATAGAAAGCCAATACCATAATACCTAAAATTGTAGAAATTTTAATGGCTGACCAATTATTGGTATAAAATCCATACAATACAACAGGAATGACACTTATACCAACATACAACAATAAACTTTTGTGAAAGTCTACTCTTGCTTTTATCGGGTCATCTTTATATAAAGAGAAATGTTGGCCTTGCATGGTTTGTGACTTTAAAGCTTAGCTTGTATTTATATGGTATACAACAATTTACAGCTTTTATTTGTATTACACCTGCTTAGTGGAGTTTTTTAATGTATTTGAATATATTTATATACTAATATTTTTAGCTAAATGTTTAGAAGTGAACGAAATAAAAAATGGAGATTTTACTTGTTCAATTAGTTGTAGGGAAGACATAGAGTCAAGCTTTGAAACAAATTGACAAAAAAATGGTAAAATATGAGTAAATTTGCCAACGAAAAGCCATTCCTATGCGTCATAATTAATAAGGTTTATCTTATAATTTTCTATTGTTATGAATTCAATTTTTGGGTATCGTAAGGTCATTGCCTTTTTGTTTTGCTCCCTCTTTCTATTTTTGTTCTTATTGTTTGAATGGATGTTCCAACAAAGTGGGTTTTGGTTGCAGTTTACCAATTGGTCACCAGCTTATACCTATACTTGTGAGAGCCAAAATCTAGATGGTGCCATTAGACAACCACTCAATACCTTTAGCAATCTTTTGCTGCTTTTCTTTGGAGTGGAGGTTATCATTTTTTCTTTTAAAGACAGACAGGTCTACAAAAATTCTCCGAACTTGGTAAGGATGAACTATCAATATAGTTTGGTATTTGGACTATGTTTGGTGATGCTCTGTGTCTGTAGCAGTTTTTATCATGCCTCTATGCTCGACTTCTTCTCGCAATTGGATATGGCAGGAGTATATTCTTGTGTATTGTTTCCACTCATCATAACCATCCACAAAATCATAGCTGCCAAGTGGTTTGGGAACAAGCCCTATTTTAGTTATTGGGGATCGCTGATAGCCATTGCTAGCTTTCTATTCTCGCTGTTTTTTCTAACCTACAATTTTTGGCAAGATGAGGTGTTCATCATATTGCCCACACTCTTTGCTATTTTGGTAGGACTTTCTGTATATCACGCTCGCAACTTTGTAGAATCTTATCGCAAAGACTATCTATTGCTTAGCGGACTCTTTTTGTTTTCAGCATTGCCTTGTTATATGTTGGACTGGTATTTTTGCTCAGCACATAGTTATTTTCAGTTTCATAGCTTCTGGCACATTTTTGCAGCTTTTGCCTTGTATTACTATTATTTGTATTTGAGAAGCGAAAAGAACCTTATTTTAAAAAAGGCTAAGCAATAGCTTATAAGCTATAAAAATAAAAAAGAGCATTCTTAGAATGCTCTTTCCTAAAGTTATCATAATAAAAAAATAAACTCAAAATTAGTAATCACGATTCACCTAAGGGGCTGGGTTGCCTAAAAAAACTTGTCTCGTTGATAACCCTAAATATTTTTTATGATTTTAACATAGGTCTCCCACCATTAAATTGTTTATAATTTAAGTTATAGATATATCATAAAACATTCAAGCATCTTAAAATGTACTTAGTTCATTTTTTGAGATACTTTGTCCATTGATGTTTCATTTTATAATTCCAACAATTAATTTTAAGAGTTAATAAACTGTTTTACCTCACCTAATATAAAACAGCTTCTTGTGATACCTAAGAAGTAGTTGTTTTTTAGTTTTGTTTAATACCACAAATTTTGTTAATAGATACCCCAAAGTTATAGTCTCTAGGGCAAATAGTCAAGTGATTTCAAGCAAATACCTTAAATGACGTCATATATAAAGGCAATAAATGTGTTTGTGCGACATATTAAAAAAAGCAAGTATATTTATATACTTGCTTTTCAATTTTTCTAAAAATAGCTCAAGGCTAACTTTTTGTAAAAAGAGTGTCAGTTTTTACTTAACTAATAATAGACTGTAGTTTCATTGCTACACCCATATCACCTTTTACTTTGAGTTTGCCGCCCATAAACGCCATCATAGGGTTAAGGTCGCCACTCATCAATTGTTGAAAATCGTCCATAGATACCTCAACTACACAGTCGGCATCTTTGTCTTCTGTACTGACAACATTTTCTTCACCAGTACCGTCCAAATAAATTTTTTGACCTTCTAAGTCAAACTTCAAAGTATTGCCCAATGCATCTGCATTTGCCGCTCTTTCTTTGATTCCCGATAAAATAGTTTCAAAACTCATAATTTCTTCGTTTTTATGATTAATAGATTGTTTTGATATTGTTTCGTTTTCTTTTTTTGCGTGCCCATTGCCATTCATACTGTTTGGGGGAGCCACAGTGGCTGCTTGAGCAACACTCGCTGTTGCCTTTTGGTTTAATTCCATCTCGTCAGCACGTTTGTACTGCTTGGAGTCGATGACCATTTTGGCAATGATTTCTCTCATAATTTCAGACGAGCCACCACCAATGGTTCCAATTCGACTGTCTCTAAACATTCGGGCAACTTTGTATTCTTCCATATAGCCATAACCGCCAAAAAATTGTAGACATTGATAAGCCACTTTGTCCGATAATTCAGAAGCCAAGAGCTTTGCCATAGAGCATTCTTTGACAGCGTATTGCTTGTCGTTGTGTAAGCGGCAGCAATGATACACAAAATATTTGACAGACTCAATTTCTGCTGCCATTTGTGCAATTCTGTGACGCAAAACCTGGAAGCGGTTGATCTTTCTACCAAAGGCTTCACGCTCCGACATATATTGCAAAGCATAGTTCATCGCTTCTTCGCAGCCTGTATAGCCCAAGATGGCACCAACCAAACGTTCCAATTGCAAACCACCCATCAAGTAAAAGAAACCCTGTCCTTCATCGCCAATCAGGTTTTCAGCAGGTACTTTTACATTGTCAAAATGCAGTTCGGCTGTGTCCGAAGCGTGCCAGCCCAACTTCTTCAATTTGTTGGCAGAAACGCCCTCGGCATCTCTATCAATCACCAACAAACTAATGCCATTGATGCCTGCCTCTGGATCTGTTTTGACTACTGTGACGATAAAATCACCATAGACTCCATTGGTGATAAAGGTCTTTGACCCATTGACTATATAATGGTCGCCTTGTTTAATTGCCTTGGTCTGAATATTGGCAACATCAGAGCCCGCTCCTGGTTCGGTAATGCCGATTGCACTAATCGCCTCACCCGAAATAATCTTGGGCAAGTACTTTTGCTTGAGCTTTTCAGTACCATGTTTCAAAATGTAAGGTCCCGACATATACTGAACCACACTTTGTACAATGGAGAATCCCCCCGAATAGCACTTGGTAATTTCTTCGGTAAAGACCACTGAGTAGAAAAAGTCGAGATCAGCACCACCATATTCTTCTGGATAGTTGAGTCCCAAAAATCCTTGGTCGCCCATTTTTTTCCATAATTCTTTGGGTATCTGTCTGTCTTCTTCCCATTGGTCAATATTGGGTAAGACTTCTTTTTTCAAAAAGTCTCTTAAACTCTGTCTAAAGAGTTCATGTTCTTCGGTAAAATAATACGATGTCATATTTAGTGAAATTTATTTTTTATTGATTTCATTTGCTGCAATTTTCATAGCCAGTTTGCTGGGCAATCTTCTGCTGATTTTGTTCAACCAGTGAAATTGAATTTTGGGAACAACCATATCTTGTCCATTTATCAATGCTTTGTAGGCATCTTTTGCCACTCTACTGGCTTCAACTGCCATCCAACTGTCAAATACTTTGGAGCGTTCCATCTTTGAGGCCTTCTGAAATCCCGAACGTACCGATGTGGGACAAACCGCTGTGGTGCGCACCTTACTGCCTTGCTCTTTGAGTTCATAATTGAGTCCGCGGCTAAAATTTAAAATAAAACTTTTACTAGCCGCATAAGTCGTAAAATAAGGACTCGGTTGAAAGGCTGAAATAGAGGAAATATTTAAAATTTTTCCTTCATCTCGCTTCAACATATCGTCCAAAAACAAACGGGTCAATTTGTAGACTGTCATAATGTTGAGTTCCAACATATTTATTTCTCGCTCCATTGGTATGTCAGGTATAAATCCATAAGACCCAAAACCTGCATTGTTGACCAATACATCGACTGTTATTTGATTGCTTCGACAAAATTCATATACCTCATTAGGGGCATCTTTTTCTGTCAAATCTTTTTGCAATATGTCTACTTCAATATCGGGAAACAAAGCCCTTAGTTTTGATTGAGCATCTAATAATTCGCCCATTGGTTTGCTCACCAATAACAAGTGGTAGCCATCTTGTCCAAAACATTTCGCCAACTCCAATCCAATGCCACTCGAACCACCTGTAATCAAAACTGTTTTCATTTTTTAAATTTAAAAGGATGCCTGGCATTTTTAAAATGTCTCACATCTTATGAAATGTATTAGATGGGGGGCATCGACTAAACAAATTGCCTTCAGATGCCCACCATCAGAAGCGTCGGATGAGCGGGAGGATGCACCTTGGTCCGCAGCCAAAAACATGCGCTGGTTAACCAGAGTACACGCAGCCTAGAACCAGTGGCGTTGCACTAGAAAAATTTAAGATTGAAAATTCAAAATTTAAGATTGGCTGAATTTTCAATTTTAAATCTTGAATTCACAATTGAATTTACTCCTCCCACAAAATCGACTCATTGTGTTCGTGCCATTCAAGAAACTGCTCTTTGTATTTGTCGTTGATTGCTCCCCGACGGACCTTGAGCGTTGGTGTCAATACCTTATTGTCTACCGACCATTCTTCTTTGACAATGACAATGGTGGACACCCTTTGATAATTTGCCAAACTTTTGTTGGCTGTTTTAAGGTTGTTTTCCAAATCTTTTTTAATGGTATTTTTATCTGCTTTTTGTCCCTTTTCTGAAAGGACGATGAGGGCGATGGGTTGTGGCAAGGCAAGCCCAACAATACAAATTTGTTCGATGAGTTCGTTGTCGGCAAATTTCCATTCGATGGGTGTGGGGACAACGTATTTGCCTTTGGTTGTTTTAAAAGTATCGCTGACCCTTCCTGTAATATGCAAGAAGCCATCTTTGTCTAAGTTGCCTTTGTCGCCCGTATGTATCCAGCCATCTTTGATGACTTGATTTGTTTTTTCTTCATCTTTGTAATAGCCCAACATTTTCCAAGGCATTTGCAAAAGTATTTCATTGGAGCCTTCTTCTATTTTGATTTTTACTTTTTGGGCAGCTTTGCCCACTGTACCACTTTTGATATTGGTTTTGGGCATTAAGGTTGCTCCGCCACAAGTCTCTGTCATACCATAAACCTCTCTCAAGACAATGCCGAATTTTTTATACCAATCTTTGACACTGTCTGAGGTAGGAGCCGCACCTGTTAAAATCACATTGGCTTTGCTCAATCCCAATGCTTTTTGAATGCGCGTTTTCATAAAACCCGAAACGATGGGAATACGCATAATTAAGTTGAGTCTATTGGCAGGAATTTTTCCGAGAATGGCGAGTTGAAACTTGGTCCATATTCTGGGAACTGCTAGGAACAAAGTAGGTTGGACATCTCCCAAGTTTTTGGCAAAAGTATCAAGCGACTCTGCAAAAGAAATACTGCCACCCGTCATCAAGGATGCCATCTCAACAATGATGCGTTCTGCGATGTGGTTGAGGGGGAGAAACGAAAAGAAACGGTGTTCTTTGCTTTGGAAAACCCCTAAGTCGCCGTTTTGCATTTCATTTTCTAACAAGAGTATGGGGCATTTGCATTGAAGCATTACACCCTTGGGAGTTCCCGTTGTACCAGAGGTGAAAATAATGGTCCAAAGATCCTCTAAACTAGAGCTCGGATTGCCTTGAATGCCTTGGTACTGACCAATCAAATCTTCCCAACGCAATCCTTCCGTTATTTTGACATTGCCTTCGTAATGTGGAAAGGAGATGATTTGAACATCATCGGGAACACCAGTACTGGCATCTTTCCAGTCGTCGAGTTTGCCAACAAACAAGGCTTGTATGTCGCTTTTGGCAATGACACTCTTTAGTTGGTCGCCATTGAGGGTCGGGTAGAAGGGAACAGAGATGTAACCACCCATCATAATGGCGAGGTCGGCAAGAATCCAGTGCATACAGTTTTTGGAAAATATGCCGATGTGCGCGCCTTTGGGGATGTTTAAATTTTGTAGTGCCTCAACCATTTTTCTCACCTCTTGTCCTGCTTCTCCCCAAGTCATAGTCTGCCATTCATCTCCTTGAGGTTGGAGTAAAAATAAATTATCGGGAGTGTCCTTTTCCCATTGGTAAAAACATTCGATTGGACTGTTGAAATTGGTGTTCATATTATAATGGTTTTGGATTCTTTTACAATTTTTGTGGAAGAGAGTTAATTCTTAAACAAGCTATCCAGTCGCCTGTGGCTTCCTTCTATTTGTTTAAGAATTACTCTCCAAAAATTGTAAAAGAACCTGGGTTTTAGGCGATTTCCCACTTGGGCAATATGCCCAAGTGGGGAATTCAGTATTACAATTTATATTGATTTTCTTCAATAAAGTATTGTGCCACCTTCCTACGAGCATTTTTTAAATTGTAGGGAGGCAAGTGCGTCAATGTTTGTACAGCTTGAAGCAATTGTTCCGCCTCTTCACCTTCGGTAAATGCATAAAGTGCTTCTTGTGCTTCCTGCGCAATTTTGGCAGCAGTTTTATACATTAAAAGAGTTGTCAACTCTTGGCGAACTTCCAAGTTTTTGTCTTGGTGTTTTTCAGTTCTCAAAAGTGCCGACTCAAAGGCATACAATTGAATGAGACAGTTCGCCAAATGAATCAAGATTTCTTGTTCTTCTTTGAGTTGTGTCATCAATTTCTGGGCGGCAGTTCCTGCGACCAATAAAGTTGCTTTTTTAAGGTGCTGCAAACTTCTATTGGCATCTGCAAAGAACGAACCATCGGTTTTAGGCAATAACAAAGCATCGTTTTTCATTTCGCTTGTAATGCGCATCAAAGGAGCCATCAAATCGAGTTTGCCTTTCATTACTTTGCGGAACAACATATCCACAATGAGCATACGATTGATTTCGTTGGTTCCTTCGTAGATGCGGTTGATACGAGCATTGCGGTAATGAACTGAAATAACACTTTCAGAAGAATACCCCATTCCGCCATGCATCTGCAAAGCCTCATCTATAACAAAAGATTCGGCTTCGGAATTGTGGACTTTGGCAATGGCGCACTCAATCGAAAATTCGGCAATGGACTTAAATTTGGTATCTAGTATCTCTAAGCCATCAGCGACCAATTTGTCTCTTACTTCGTCTATGTGCGAAGCGGTACGGCAAAAGATAGCTTCCATCGCATAGATGTTGGCTGCCATCTCTCCAATTTTGTGTTGAATGGCTCCAAAGGATGAAATGGCTTTGCCAAATTGTTCTCTTTCGTTGGCATAATTGATACCCAATTTGAAGGCTTTCTTGGCATTGTTGGTTACAGAAGTTGCCAACTTAATACGTCCTGTGTTGAGCACATTTACTGCAATTTTAAAACCCTTGTTTCTTTCGCCCAAAAGGTTCTCAATAGGAACAGGTACATTTTCAAAAAAGACCATTCTGGTCGAAGACCCCTTGATGCCCATTTTGTCTTCTTCGGCTCCCAATGAAATGCCGCCATAGCTTTTTTCTACAATGAGGCAAGACAAATTGGGATCATCGTCTATTTTGGCAAATACAAAAAATAAATCGGCGTGTCCTGCGCTGGTGATCCACATTTTTTGTCCATTGAGGATGTAGTGCGTACCTGCTTCGTTGAGGACTGCTTTGGATTTGCCAGAGTTGGCATCGGAACCAGCCGAGGGTTCTGTCAAGCAATAGCAAGATTTGATTTCTGCCGTAACGATTTTGGGAAGGTATTGGGCTCTTTGTTCCTTATTGCCATAGAGTAGGAGTGGGGCTACACCCAAGCTGGTTTGTACCCCTGCTGTCAGACCAAATGCATAGCAAGAAAAAGCCACTTCACAAAATGCCAATTGTGTTTTAAAGTTTGCAGCAAATCCTCCATATTCTTCTGGAACGCCTACTCCCAAAAATCCTAGCTCTGCCATTTCTTCAAGTAACTGTGGAGCGATCTTGGTGCCTTCCAAACTATCGAAGGTTTTTTGTAGGGGTTCTATTTTTTTGTCTATAAAATCCAATACACTTTGACGAAGCATCTTCTGTTCCTCTGTATAATCTTCGTGCGTTGAGATGCTTTGTGGATTGGTACCTTTGATGAGAAAGGCACCGCCTTGTGCGATTTCTGTTGCTGTATCTGTGTTAATCATTTCTATTTGGTGAAAAATTTATTTGGTTAAGTAATATTTGGTGTAATAATTAAAATTAATTGTAGGAGCAAAGGTTTGGTCTTGCATCGCTACTTATTTGCTCGCTATTCGCTTTTAGTCCCGTTGTTTTGGAGTCCTAACAGGTCTTTAAGACCTGTTAGGACTAACCAAAACAACGGGAGCTAACCGCTGCTATCGAGGCTATTTTATTTTGTTCAGTTGCATTCGCAGAGAACATATTTATTTATCGTTCTTGCATGAATACTTTGTATTCTGAGTTATATATCCATTTGGTTGACTTTATCTATTATTTGGTCCAAATAATTCTATAAAATAGTCTCGCTTTCTGAGGTTTTTTCATTAAAATTAT
>JAHDIA010000077.1 GCA_020631035.1 Chitinophagales bacterium
TAGAACAAAAATTCATTAGCCAAAACATCAATTTATTTAAATTACAGAGTACTAATAATTTTTTATTTTGGGGCAGCGTGTGTACCTTCGTGGCTATAAAAGTACTGGTTAGCCAACGCATACTCAATCCTTCGTACAAGCGTTCATCCACCCGCTCATCCGACGCTGATGAAGATTTAAAATGAAAAATCAAGCTAGAATTAAAACTCATTTCAATACTCCCTTACCCTATTTTTATTTTATCAACACACATTCCAAATGAAAACAAAAACCATTGACAATCAAGACACTAAACAATTAAAGTGTAAAAACACTTTAATTCCCAAAGAGCACTTTCAACACTTTACAAACTCACGAATACTATACATTTAGGTGTTTTTACATTTTTACACTTAAATCCGATTCTATAAAAGGTAAGTTTCCAACATCCTCCGTTATTTATTTAAGTGTTTTTACACTTTTACACCTAAACATAAAAACATCATTCAACTTCATTGATATGCCTGAGATTAAAGTGTTTTTACATTTTTACACTCAAAACAATACAAACCATATTTATTATTTTTCACACTTTTACATTTAAACACTTTTATTGCATATAAAAGATTAACCCAACAAGGTTTAAGTGTGAATACATTTTTACACCAATACACTTTTATCAAGAACCAAGCCCATTTAAGTGTTAATACACTTTTACATTTAAACACTTAAATATGTGTTCCACAAAATCCAAGAAACACAATTTAAGCGTTAATACATTTTTACATTTAAACACTTTTACTAGGTAATAAAATTCACAGAAATCATAATTAAAGTGTTAATACATTAATACACTTTTTCTCACAAAGAACATTTAAGTGTTTTTACATTATTACACTTATTACAATAACACTTATTCATTTAAGTGTAAAAACACTTTTACATTTTAACGCCAATACACTTTGCATTGCATATTCATTTAAATCATTCCTACATCTTTACATTAAAACATCAATACACTTTTACATTTTAATGTTTTTACACTTTTACTATCTCTTCGTAATTTACTTCATTCAGATATGACCTTTCTTTGAGAAATATCATATCTACTTTAAGAGCCTGTCTGAAGAACTTATTATATGCCTTTAAAAGAGGCTCAAAAATCTAAACTAGACTTTCCCTTAGAATGTCATCTCTTATACCTTTTGCCTTACTAATTAATTAAAGGTGTCACTTTTATAAATGTCAAAGGTGTCACCTTTTCGACTATATATACAACAATAGACCAAAAGCCATTAAATAGTTTTTACACTTAAACAACAATACATTTAAACACTTTTATGTTTTTACATTTAAACATAAAAGTGTAATATTGTACTAAATAAAAAACTAATGCCAAGAATCATCACACTCAGTCACCAAAAGGGTGGGGTAGGGAAGACAACCTTGAGCCTCAATCTCTACCACTACTTTGCCAAGCAAAATGTCCGTTGTGGATTGGTTGATTCTGACCCCCAAGGCTCTATTACCAAGCTCTATGAACGCTTGGGACAACAGGACAGTTGGGGCAATATCAACATCATTGAACGAAAATCCTTCAAAAAGTTTGAAGAACTCGAAGAACATCCCGATTATGATGTATTCATCATAGATACACCTCCCTATTTAGATACCAATTTGGTTGAAATCTATCAATCCTCTGATTTTGTCCTCATTCCTTGCAAATGTAGTCCATTGGATGCCCTTGCCATCGAAGAAACCATCGAATTGGTCAAGCAGGCACAAGAAGTGTTCAAGGGCTTAAAAGCGGGCATCGTCATCAATCAGGCTATTACAGGGACAGACTTTACCAAGCAAATACGTTCACTTTTATCCAATTACGAATTTCCTGTATTGGATACAGAAATTGGCAATAGGGTAGCCTACAGTCGTTCGCTCTTCAACTCCCAATCGGTATTTGTGGAAAAAAACCCCAAGGCAGCCCAAGAAGTAGCCGCCCTAGCAGAAGAAATTATCTCACTCCTTCAATCCTAATCAAAATGAGCAATAAAAAAGAAATTACCAATAAGGCGATCAATAACTTCCTTACCAGCAAATCAGGTAAAAAAGACAAGAAAATGATCATCCAAAAAGCAGAGGAAGTGCCTATAGAAAAGCCCCAAACGACAAAAGTAAGCAGTAGCAAACCCAAAAGAAGCAAGTCCAAAGCAAGCAAATCAAAAGCAGCTCCCAAAGCTTCTAAAACAACGCAAACTACTGATTTCCCCAAACGCAAACCAGGTCGCCCCAATACCCTAAAGCCCAATACCAAATATGTTCGTTTGGGCGGAGCCATTACTGAAGAAACAATGTTTAAAATGAAGTCGGCATTGTTTGGGAAATTTAGGGGGCGTTTTCAGAGTCAACAAGAGTTTATTGAGGAGGCGATCAATCATTATATTGATACGCAAAAATAAAGCGCAAAGACGAAGGACCGAAAGAAACGAAACTACGCCCGATTGCAATGGAAAGCCCTGCGTAGTCCCGATTGTCCTTTCGGTTGTCCAATTATGGTGTTAACATTAATGAACCATCGGGACTGTGTCAGCCCGCAGGCTTGGAATGTAAAGCGGGGACACCACATGCAAACGAAGCCTCCAATATTCCGTCCAAATCATTCCAAACATCAATCTATTATCACACTTTTGTTTTTTTGTGATAATAGCTGTATATTGTGGGTATGAAAAAAACAACTTCGCCCAAAAAGAAGCCCAAACAGACGACGCAACTGCAAAACGGTAAGGCGACTCAGGCGAATACACTCATACGTGCCAAGTACAATTTTAAGCCTAGGGAAAACCTCTTTGCCCGTTTGCTTATCTCTAAGCTCAATCCCAGAGAGGAAGTGGGAACCTACGACCCAAAAAAACGGCGGATATGGTTTACGATGGAGGAAATTATGGGCTATTTGCAACCCAATCCCAAAAAGAAGTATGGGAGTCTGTATGCCGATATTCAGGAAATCATTCACGGACTCAACAACAAACCCATTGAAATCATTACCGATGATGAACAAATGACCATCTACTGGATTGGTTCACATGGCTATGTTCCCGAAAAGAAATCGTATTGGTTCAAACTCACCGAAGACATAGAACCTTTCTTGCTTCATTTGAAAGGCAACTTTAGTACTTTCCCACTTTTTATTTATCAACGTTTGAGACGTAGCAGTCATTTGATGCGCTTGTTTGAGGTCTTGTATAGTTATCGCAATATGCGGGGTGGGGCAGTGGTGTACGATCATTGGGAAGATTTGCGGGATCAGATTGGCGCACCTTACAAACAATATGGCCATTTTAAAGATCGTGTACTCAAAAAGGCATTGAAAGAACTCCCTGAAAAAACGCCCATTCGATTTGAGTATGAGGAAATCAAGAAAACGGGCAGTCGAAAAATTGAAGGCTTGGCATTTAGGGTGTACATTCACAAACCTTTTCAAATGCCCGAAACCCAGCAAGGACAACAAGCCAAATTGTTTGATGAATTGGGTTTTTTGACCGATGCAGAACAACAATTGCTCGAAGACATTTTGAACAGCCTCCGAAGATGGGGGATAGATGAATCCATCATTTGGCAAATAGTCGAAAATCCATTCACTTTTATTGAAACGGTTGAAGTTCGCCAAGTCGTTCAAACAGAATACAGCCGCTTTGAATACATTTGGAACAAGATCCAATATACGCTCTCTGTTCCCAATATTGCCAAATCTGCTGCGGCTTATTTTATGAGTGCGCTTAAAAACAATTACCAAAGCGAAGCATTGAGTAAGAGTTTGAAAAACGCCAAAGCCTCCGTCAAACGCAAAAAGTTGGAACAAGCACTCAATCAAATAGAGGACGAACGAGCAAGCCTCAATCAAAAATACAGCGACTTGACCCATCAAGTAATGGAAGGCATTTTTGAATCCATACCAGAACTCAAACAAAATATTTTTGCTCAAGTCAAACGAAATGCCCCCAATTGGTTCAATGACAATTTGTCAGCCGAAGAGCAATTTGATAAGCGGCAAATGTTTTATGCACAAGTGGTGCAAGCAATCAAAAAACAACATCCAGACTCCTTTGAATTGATTGAAAATGAGTGGAAAAATCAGCGAGAAATTTTGCATCAAAAAGAACTCGATTTGATTGCTCCAAAAACCACCTAAAATAAGCAACCCGAAAAATGTGATAATAGCTCTTTGGGTAATCCCCCAAAACCCCTAGAAAAAGGGTTTACCCGAAAAATGTGATAGTAAAAAACCCGAAAAATGTGATAATAGCCCTCCAAAATAGGGTATTGTGGATAACATGTGGATAAACCCCGAAAAGCTGTGGATAAGTGTGTGGATTGTAACCCGAAAAATGTGATAATAGAACCCGAAAAATGTGATAATAGCTACCCCTTTTTCCCGAAAAATGTGATAATAGCCCCCCTTTTTCCCGAAAAATGTGATAATAGCCCCTCGCAAACCCCTATAAAATAAGGCTCAAAACGGCCTCTAAAACAAGAGTTAAAACAAGAATTGTTAAAAAACTATTATTAAAAAACATGTTTTGCCCGAATCGAAAAAATGTGGATAACTAGCAAGTTTTTTGAAAAGTTTAGGGAAAAACTGTTGTTCTTTTTTTTTAAATTTTTTTTCTTTTTTGGGCATTTTTGAGCTTGCTCAAAAATGGATTATTGGACTACAAAAATAAATTAGCCCTCAAAACTCCAAAAACCCCCCAATTTTTAACGCAAATACTTCAGTCGGGTATTGGGTTGACCCTAACAAAAATTCAAGAAATTAGATAAGCTTAAACAAATGTTATTTTTGTGTTATATCATTAGTGGCAAAGTATTTTGAAAAACAAAGTAAGGTATTTCCTTCTTTCTACAATTTTAGGTGTTTTGGTGGAAGTTCTATTTTTTTACCAAACAAAAATTGAATTGTAAGAAGAATGTGCTTCAAAACAAAATCAAAAGGTATAAAATTGAAGCTATAAAATGAGGGCAAAAATGACTTTAAAATCTTGTTAGAAAAAGAAGTCTAAGTCCATTTAAAAATGGATGGAAAAAATGTAGGTCTAGCTAATACCTACAAAATGTTTGTTTGAATCAATGTGCTGTCATTCTGACAAAATGTAAGTGTCGAACGAAATCCGTAAATTTACAGCCATTAAAAAACACAAACCGAAACACAGATGATTGCCCAACAAAGCATTGATGTCGCTGCCCAAAATTTACGTACCGCCATTCAAGACCAAAAAGCGTGTACACCCGTAAGCGAGTTGATTGGTAAAACCGATTTGGCAATGGCTTATGCCGTTCAATCTCAAAATACCCGTTGGAACATTGCCCAAGGCAAAAGATTGGTCGGACGTAAAATTGGATTGACTTCCAAAGCCGTTCAAAAACAACTAGGCGTTGACCAACCCGATTACGGAATTTTGTTCAATGACATGGAAGTGATGATGGGGGATGTAATTCCTTGGAAGGAAGTCATACAACCCAAGGTTGAAGCAGAAATCGCCTTTGTCCTAGCAAAGGATTTACTGAGCGAAAACATTGGGATTGCCGATGTCCTTTCTGCCATCGAATATGTAGTTGCCTCCATTGAGGTCGTAGACAGCCGCATCGAGGATTGGAATATCTGTATAACTGATACCATAGCAGACAATGCATCGTCGAGTCATTTTATATTGGGACACAAACCCGTTCACTTGGGCAATGTCGATTTGATTGATTGCAAAATGGCATTGTACCAAAATGGCGAAAAGGTATCAGAAGGCAATGGTGCTGCCTGTATGGGTTCGCCCATCAATGCGACTTTGTGGTTGGCAAAAACGATGGTCCGAATGGGAACACCACTCAAGGCGGGCGAAATCATTTTGTCGGGAGCTTGTGGGCCAATGGCGGTTGCCAATCCAGGCGACCACTTTAAGGCAAGCATTGAGGGTTTGGGTTCGGTATCGGTTTCTTTTGGTGAAAAAACAGAAAAATAAAAATTTGGCTGATTTGGACGGAACGTTGAAGGCTTCGGTCGACGGAGTGTCCCCGCTATTCGCTACAAGCTTGTGGGCAGGCACAAGGCACTGCCCCTACAAGGCTTTCCGCTGCTATCGGGCGTAAAATTGCAAGGGTGGGCAGGCACAATCCCGATTTGATTATCGGGACTACGTTCTTCGTCGGTTCTCTTATCCATCCGCATCACGCCAAACAAAACAAATACAACTCTAAATTTTATAATTCTATGACTATACAAGAACTTGCAACAATACTTGATAATGCAGCTATAAACGCAAAATCAGTCGAGCAACTCAGCAAACAACAAGCATTTGACGAAGCAACTGCCTACGCCATTCAAAAAGCCTCTATTGAAAGACGCTACGAAAGAGGCGAGAAATTCATCGGGCTAAAAATGGGTTTTACCAGCAAAGCCAAGATGGAGCAAATGGGCGTCCACGATTTGATCTGGGGCCGATTGACCGATGCTATGTTGATACCCATAGACGGCGAACTGAGCTTTGACAAATGCATCCACCCAAGAGCCGAACCCGAAATTTGTTTCCTAGTCAAAAAAGCCATAGATCATCAGTTGGAATTATCGGAGGTACACGATTACATTGAAAGTGTTGCGCCTGCCTTAGAAGTCATTGACTCCCGGTATCAAAATTTTAAATTTTCCCTAGAAGACGTCATTGCCGACAATTGTTCATCGACAGGATTGGTGATAGGGGAGTGGTCAAGTGCCCAACAAGACATCAGCGATTTGTCAATGAGTCTTGAGATAGATGGTGAGGTAGTCCACAGTGGTTCCTCCAAAGCCATATTGGGCAATCCCTGGGAATCATTGATAGCCGCATCCCGATTGGCACAGCAATACGAACAAGCCATACCCGAAGGTTCCTACATTATGGCAGGAGCAGCCACCCCCGCCGTTTATTTAAAACAAGGACAAAGCGTAAAAACAACAGTCCAAAATTTGGGAAGCGTCGGTTTTGTGGTACGATAGAAACGCACGGCCGTGTGTCTGAACAGGAAACAGACGTACAATGATGTAGGGATAGACCTATGTGTCTATCCGAACCAAAAACGGGCGCAAAACCCACAATGTAGGGGCATCCCGAAAATCGGGATGCCCGAACCCAAAACAGACGCAATGTAGGAATAGACCTATGTGTCTATCCTTAGAATATTTGGAGGGTGGTTTAGTACATCAAATTAAACTACACCTTAAGTGAAAAAAGTATATGACTCACAACTTAAAAATAATCAAAACAGAAAAAGAGTATGATAAGGCACTTGAGCGTCTTGAGGACATCTTTGACGCACCATTGAATACACCAGAAGGTCAAGAATCAGAAGTCTTAATCTTACTCATTTCAGAGTATGAGGACAAACACTATGTTTTTGACGAACCTCATCCAATTGAAGCAATTAAAATTAGAATGGACGATCTTGGTTTAAAGCCAAAAGATTTGATTGAGAAAGGAGTGTTTAGCAAATCGGGAGCCTCTATGGTCCTAAATAAGAAGCGTCCATTAACTTTAAGTATGATAAGAAAGTTAAGCGAAATTTTAAGCCTTCCTATCGAAACACTTGCTCAAGAGTATGAGCTAGAAGGAGCCACTAAAGAAATTGCTTAGATGGTAAAAGTAAGTTTGTAAAGATAGCTTCCCTAGAAAATGCCCCAAAGCGACGAAGGACTACCCAAAATAGCCTACGCCCGATAGTAGTGGATATGGTGGTGATGTAGAGGCACACGACAGTGTGTCTTGGAAGAACCACCATAGAAACGAATAGCGGGGACACCACATGCAAACGAAGCCCCAACGTTCCGTCCCAAAAAAGGCAAACCACCAGGTAATTTTAAATTTTTAATCCACAATTTTGAATTCAATTCTCCCTCGTCTGATTCGCATACTTCATCTTAATCACCGAACGATTATGAGGATTGGCGGTAAAAGTATAAGCATCTTTATTGATTAAAAACTGATTTTCGGCACCAATTTTATTCATCAAACCCGACACACCCAATTTGTCCCGAACATTGCCTTGGACATTCGTCAAGATCAATTGAATGTCTGATTGAGAGAGTTCACTATTGACTTGCGAAAGGACTTCAAGACCAGTTGCGTCTATGGTATGAACGCTCGAAAAATCGAGCAATAAGTAAGTGGGTGAATTGGGACGTTTGTTCAATTCTTCCCAAATGATTTCTTTAAAATATTCGGAGCTACCAAAATAAAGCGGACAATTGAAACGAATCATCAACAAATCTTGGCGTTCTCTGGCTTTGTCAAAACGGCTGACATCCCTAAAAACGGGCGTACCTTCATCTGTTTCCAAATAGCCCAATACTGCATAATGAGGTTTAGACGAACGATACAAAACATACCCCACCGACAAAATCACCCCCGACAAAATCCCATTTTGAATACCCAATAAAAGCGTACTTAAAAAGGTTGTTATCATAATCCAAAAATCGTGTTTAGAAATTTTGTAGTAGAATTTTGCCTTTGCTACATTGAACAAACCAACTACAGCCGCTAGGACAATCGCCGCCAAAATAGCCTTGGGTAAGTAGTAAATAACATCGGTCAAAAACAATAAGGCAATACCTACCAAGAAAGCGGTAACAATGGATGAAATCCCAGTTCTCGCCCCCGCCAAATCGTTGACAGCCGAACGGGAAAAACTACCATTGGTGGGATAAGCCTGAAAAAACCCTCCTACGATTTTGGAGACACCCAATGCCAACAATTCTCGGTCTGCATTGATGGGATAATTGTTGTGTTTGGCTGCTACACTTTTGGCAATGGCGAGCGATTCGATAAAACTCAACAAACCAATGGCGAGTGCCAAAGGAAAAATTTGTTCCAATTGATCGAGATTGAAACGGGGAATTTCAAATTGGGGCAAACCTGTGGGAACGGCTCCTATGATGCTGATGCCTTCCTGTTCTAAATTCAAAAAATAGACCAGGGAAATGCCAGCAATAACAACCAAGAGGGCAGACGGAAAAGTACGGGATACCTTTTTCATCAAGACCAAAAATCCTAGGGCGGTTGAGCCAATCAAAAGTGTGAGTATATTGACCTTATTCAAGCTCCAAAATATGTTTTCCATCATTTCGATTGTACTACTCGAACGGGGAATGACAATACCCAAAATATTGGGCAATTGCCCAACGGCAATGATGAATGCCGCAGCCATCGTAAAGCCCAATAAAACGGGTTCAGATAAAAACTTGGCCATAAAACCCAAGCGGAAGGCTGACAAAACCAATTGCATAATGCCCGATAAAATGCTCACCAAAATGGCTAAATGAATGAACTCGGCTGTTCCTGCTTCTGCAAAAGCACTCAAGCCACTCAATACCAAAACCGATACCGTTGCTACAGGACCAACCGATAATTGTCTGGACGTGCCCAAAAGCGGATACAACAAAAGCGGAACCAAGGAAGCATACAAACCATAGATGGGAGGCAAACCCGCCAACATCGCATAGGCCATTCCTTGAGGAATCAGCATAACGGCAACAGTTAGCCCTGCAAACAAATCACCCTTTGCTTTACGAGCGGAATAATTTTTTAAATCCGAAAAAAGACTGCTATATCTACGAGGTTCAACGATAACTAAAAATTAAAGTAAAACAATATCTATACTTTACGTGCTTTCCTTTGTGTGGTTTGTAATTCTGTAAGTTTCTTATCTTTATTTCCTAGCATAAAATAAAACAATTTATACAAAAAAACAAAACAATAAGAGAAGCCAATTATCGAATGTTTATTTTTGTTCTTGACAGCTTTGGCGGATTTGTTTTTGCTTTTTTGGTAAAAAAGAACAGAACGTTTTGGGTTTCAAACGAAGTCAAGTACCAGATGTCCGTCCCGATTAAAAATCGGGATATGTGGCTGGCGTATTGGGCACGCTTTGCCCTCCGTCTCAAAGTTTCCTATATTTGGATAACAACCATCAACTAAAGAAAACGTATTAGTAGTAATGGTAAAAAACAACTTCCCGATTTTGGCTGCAATATTTTTCGACCTACTACCGCACCGGCGGACCGGTCAAAAATACTCGCCTTAGCGCTGCTAGGACTCTGTTTTTTTCCTTGTATCTCTAAAAATCTTATTGCCAAAAACAAAGAACTTATTATTTAACCATTACTTATAGACAAATTGAAGAATCAATGCACCGCAAAACCATACAAATCATTTTTTCTGTTTTGATTGCCATTGCGCTGTTGTATGCTTGTTCGGCTACACAAAAAACAAAGGTAAGTAGCACACAAAAAGCAGTAAAACAAATCGTCAATGTTGCAGGAGAATGGACTTTTAGTATGAATACACCCGCAGGTTGGAAAGACCAACAAGTCGTGCTCTCCCAAGAGGGCAATACCGCTGAAGGAATGCTCAATGATAAACTGACCATTTTTACGATTAAAAACGATTCCATTAGCTTTGATATGGACAGAGAAACACCAATGGGTTTGTTTAATATGTTTTCAAAGGCAGCCGTCACCGAAAAAACAATGGTAGGCAAATACACCATTATGGATGGTCCTTACAAGGGCATTGCTTTTGATTGGGAAGCCACCAAAAGTCCCTAATATCAAAATAATTGAAGCGTGGCGCATGGTGAAGGATAAGTGTGCTGTACAGACAAAGCATGCAAAGATACCAGGCTATATATATCTGAAACGGGGAGAGTCGCCCATAAAATATTGTATATTTTTACAGCAGTAAAAATAGGTACAATGCTCAAATTTGCTCATTTTCAAAATAAAACCTTCAAAAGAGAGTTTAAAATGGCGTATTCTTGGTACAAACAAATTACAATTCTTTTATTTTGAACCCTACATCTTCGATCAAATACCTATGTTGTTTGTGTGGATTGCTGTTGTTGTGTCAGGACTTTTGGGCACAAAGCATTAGTGGCAAGGTCTACAATGAAGATAATGAACCCTTGTCCTTTGTCAACGTCTATGTACGAGAAACAGAGTCTGGCACAGCCACCAATGACGAAGGTTTTTACATTATCACCCTTGATCCAGGACCTTATCAGTTGGTGTTTTCTGCTGTTGGTTACGAAACCCAGACCCTAGATGTGAGAGTGGGGGATACCAACACAGAACAAGACATTTGGCTCAAACCATCGAGTGTAGAATTGGATGAGCTGGTCATCAAAGCTTCTAAACGAGATCCCGCTTACGAAATCATTCAAAATGTAATCGACAACAAAAAGAAATACCTCAGCCAAGTAGAGAGCTTCAAATGCAATTTGTATGTAAAGGCAACAGAAATTGAAGAGGGAGGAAGACCCAAAAAGGAAAAAGCTCAAAAACAAAAGGATTGGGAATCTGAAGACGATTCACCCGTAGATGCTGATCCATTTGAACAAGCCAAAAAGCGAAGAGAGGAACAAGCAGCAGAAATGGCGAAAATCAATATGATTGAGATGGAAAGCATTCTCAATTACCAATATCCCAATAAGTACAAAGAGGAACGTACCGCCTACAAATTGTATGGTAAAAAAGCAGGCTTGTTTGTTCCCCAAATGGGCGAAACCGACTTCAACTTTTACAAAAATATGGTTTCCCTCAAAGACATCTCAGAAGTCCCCATTGTTTCTCCCATCAGTCGAACCTCCATTTTGTCCTACAAATACAAATTAAGAGAAACCCTAGAAGAAGAAGGACAGACTGTCTACAAAATTGAGGTCATTCCCCGTAAAAAAGGCAATGCCACTTGTAACGGTTTTTTATACATCAACAAAGACTTGTGGAACATCAATCGTTTGGACTTGAGCTTCTACAAAAGTGGGCTTAAATTTTACGATGTTTTCCGACTTACCCAAGATTACAAACAAATCGAAGACAGTTTATGGATTCCTTACCGTCAGGCTTTTTATTACGAAACCAAACAAGGACGTTACACCAATTTCAAAGGCAATACTTTGTTGGTCTATTCCGATTACCAAAAAGACTTTCAGTTTCCTCCAAAGTTTTTTGGAAACGAAATTGCCTTTACATCTAAAGAGGCTTATGAGCGAGATTCGACATACTGGGCAGAATTGCGCCCCGAAGCCCTAGAAGAAAAACAACAAAAATTGGTTCGCTACAAAGACAGCATTGAAGTCGTTCACAACAGCAAGGAGTACAAAGATTCCATCCAAAAAGAATTCAACAAAGTAACTGTAGCCGAATTGATTTATTTTGGATTGGGTTTTAGAAACAATGAAAAAAAGACCAATTGGTTTGTCGGTCCAATGTTGAGCTTGATTTCATTCGATGTGGTGGGCGGGTTTAGAACAGGCGCATTTGTCTCCTATTTTCGACGCCTAGAAAATGGCAAGATGATGCGAGCTTTTGTATACCCAACTTATGGATTTAGAAACAAAGATCCACAAGGGACTGTTCGAGCTTGGTTTCGCTATAATCCCCACAAGCTTGCAGACGTCAATTTTGAGGCTTCTCGCTCTTTTACGAACATTAACCCTTACGATGCGATTATTAATCAATTTAAGGTATCTAATTACTTCTTAAACGACCAATTTAATGTAGGACACCGTTTCGAGATCATCAATGGTTTGTATTTCAACACCCAATTCTTTTTTGCCAACCGTCAATCCATCGAAGGCTACAACACCATTCGCATCTTTGACGAAGAAGAATACAACACCCCTTTGGACTTTCAAACCTATCAGGCTTTTATCACCGATTTTAGCTTATCCTATACCCCCAAGCAAAAATATATGACCGAACCCAAACGCAAAATCGTTTTGGGCAGTCGTTACCCAACTTTTACCTTTACCCATCGCAAGGGTTGGAACAATGCTTTGTCAAGCGACATTGATTTTGATTACCTAGAATTTAAAATCGAACAAGATTTGATTTTGGGTGTGTTTGGCAATTCCAAGTACACGGCCAAAACAGGCCGCTTTGTCAATACCCAAAAACTAGAATTCATCGACCTCAAACGCTTTAGAGAATCCGATCCTTATTTGTTCTCCAATGCACTGAACTCTTTTCAGTTATTGGATACTTCTTTGATCAGTCGAGATTTGTTTTTTGAGGTACACCACATCCACCATTTCAATGGTGCAATCGTCAACAACATTCCTTTTATCAAAAAATTGCGCTTGAGAGCTGTAGCAGGAGCAGGCTTTTTATGGGTCAAAGAAAACAACTACCGACACGAAGAATTGATGGCTGGACTCGAACGGGTGTTCAAGCTCGGTCCCAGACGAAGGCTGCGGGTTGGATTTTATGGCGTTGCTGCCACCTCCAATCAAACCCCCTTCCGAACCGACTGGAAAATCTCCCTCGACATCATCGACACTTGGCGAAAGGATTGGAGTTATTAAACGCTAAGGCGAGTAATGATGTACCATAAAGCGATACAAAATAGCAGAAAGTTTCTTCTTTAATTTTTTATGGGCGACTCTCCCCGTTTCAGACCAGTTTGGCTGCGGTTCGACGATTCGATTTACCTTGCATGTTTTGTCTGTACAGCCTACTTATCCATCCCCATATGCTACGCTTCCAAATTTGTGCTAAGGGGAGAAATGATGTACCACCCAACAAGCTAAGGATACCCTGAGAAATGTTGTACAACTCAACAAGCTAAGGGGAGAAATGATGTACCATTA
>JAHDIA010000823.1 GCA_020631035.1 Chitinophagales bacterium
AGTCATAATCAAGTGGTGTTGCACAGTTGGAACTTGTTGGCAAGCTAAAAACCAAGGTATTTTCACTTGCAGAAACAAGCGCAATATTGGTACAATCTATATCTGCTAATATGCTTGTAGAAAAGCTAAACAGTATTAAGAAAACAGATAGTACTTTTTTCATTATCCTAATATTTTAATTAAAAAGAATCATTTGCTTGAAGGAAAAATACGGGGGCTTATTTTTTATCTCTCAAACCAAACCACCCGTATTTTGGGAATTACGCGCTATGAAGTAGGCTAGCTCCCTTAATAACTCACGAGGCTAGCTCTCTTAATATCATTCATTCTTTGACATTGGCATAGTACCCCTTAATACCTCAAAGATACTGGCTCCACCAAGCGTCTACAATACAATCAAATCCAAATTGTTACGCCTTTTCTTACACTTAAACATTTACAAACAACTGATATTCAATAAAAAATCATATATTTAAGCATTCAGAAAAACGACCAAAACAAAAAATGAAAAAGACAAAAATCTTTGAATTACTGCTCATTTTGAGCAAAAAGGAGTTTTTAGACTTTGAAGTTTACCTAAAACACTTCACCAAATCAAGGGAAATGAATAAGTCCATTCGCTTGTATACCCTTTTGAAAAAGGCATATCAAAAAGCTGATTACAATTGGAATAAGGCAGATATAGCAAAAGAGAAGATAGAAGCTACTCTCAACAAGCAAGAACAGACCGCCTTTCGGAAATTGTGTGCCGAGTTGCTTCGCTATTTAGAAGAATACTGTGCTTTTTTACAAATGCGTACCGAAAAAAACGATTATTTGCTTCGATTTTGTGCAGTTAGAAATCAAGTGCCCCTTTTTAACAAAGTTTACAATGAATCTATTCGTAAATTAAATGCTCTTGAAGGACTAGAAAACTTACAACTAAAAAGCAGTACCTTGGAACATCTATGGCTATTGGAATTTACCAATAATCCCAAAGTAGCTAGAACCGACTTCAATAAATTGTTTTTGTCTTTTTCTGATTATGCATTTATCAAACAGTTGCGCTGGTATTGTGTCTTGCTCAATCGGTGTTTGCTAACAAATACATTCCAAATTGAAGCACAGGTAAAGGAAGAAATACATTTGATTTTACAATTGGGAAAATTAAAAGCATCTCATTTATTTATTTTTCCATTTTACCAAGACTGTATTCAGATGCTTCAAGGCGAGGAGAAAAGTTATTATGAATTAAAAGAATTGTTAATTGCCAACAAAGAAAAAGTGGATGTAAAAGACCAAAGAATCTTTTTCAATATGATGAACTCTTTTTGTATGAGCCACAAAGACGGTAATTTTAGACAAGAGGCTTATTTGAATTATTTTTACCGATTCGAAGAAGGTTTGTTAGAAGATGACAATGGCTCTATACCTGTACAAGATGTCAAAAATCTTTGCAGTATGGCAATATTGAGAACCAAAATGGATGGCGAACTTTCTATGACTATATCCGATGCCATAGATATTTTTTATAGGGCTACTAAAAAAATAAAAGCACAGTTTAAAATCAGTACTCGCAATTATCATTTAGGGACTTTGTATTTTTTTCATCAAGAATATGATAAAGTCTTGGAGTTTTTAAAGCCCTTAAAAGCAGAGAAATATGCCAATCCCTATTTTCATTTTGATAGTCGTTTGGTATTGGTGCGTACTTATTATGAATTGGCAGAAGATGGATCAGACAAACTAGAAAGAGGCATTCGCAATTTTAAATCGGCATTGGACAATGATGCTTTTTTGCCAAAAAAAGACAAGGAGGCTTACTACAACTTTTTACTAGCAATGCGCAAACTAAGTGCCTTGCGTTACACATACAATTACGACCAATCTAAAGCCCAAAAAAACCACAAAGATTTACAAAAAATACTGGAAGGTTTTGTCTGGGTCAAATCTTGGTTTGTGACAAAATTGAATGATTTTAAAATTTAAATTTAAAAATTTGCGACGAAGTACCCAAACATTCTCGCCTACGCCCGATGGTAGTGGATAGCTCCCTTGCATTCGTACAGCCGCACGGTCGTGCGGCTCGAATGCAAGGGACTAGCAACGGACAGCGGGGACACACTTTGTAAACGAAGCCCACAACGTTCCGTCCAAAAA
>JAHDIA010000824.1 GCA_020631035.1 Chitinophagales bacterium
TTTCAATTTGTAAAACATTAAGGCATTAAGGTTTGTTAAGGCTTTTATCTTAATGCATCTTAAATTCTTAATGTTTCAATTTGTAAAACATTAAGGCATTAAGGTTTGTTAAGGCTTTTATCTTAATGCATCTTAAATTCTTAATGGTTCATTTTTGTCAAACATTAAGCAAATTCAAAACGTAGATTGCGAATGCGACTGAACTTAATCGCCTAGCCGAGGCGTCGGACCGTCCCGATAGAAACGGTTACCCCGCAGTAGGGGCGATCCCGAAACGGGACGCCCAATACGAGGAGTAGCAGCGAATAGCGGGTAATTGAGTTGCGACGAAGCCCGAAACACTTGCTCCTAACCCCCTAATTTTAAATCTTAAATTTTTAATTCCAAAATCACCCCTCAAACTGCAACGAAATCGTAAACGTCCGAGACCGCAACTTATCAATCACATCTGAATAAATCAAGGTAGGTGTTGGAGAGTGGACATTGTTGAGGCCGTTGGCAATCTTAAATTCAGGAGAGAAAATAAACAAGGGGAAGTAAAACTCAAATCCAAATCCTACCTCAGCAGAATAGTCGAACTGGCTAAGTTTGACTATATCGTTGGCACGTCGTTTTTTGGAGTTAGACGCCATATCGAAATCAATTTTACCACCTGCCAAGACATAGAATCTAAAGTTGTTGTAAAAACGGTCCGATTTGTACTTGATACCAATGGGCAAATCCAAATAAATAGATTCGATAGGATCAATGGGATCGCCCTCAATAGTACTGCCCTTGACCACATAACGCAAATCCTTCTCCGCAAAAATCAGTGTGGGGATCACACGAAGGTCGATGCGTGGGGTCAACTGAAAATTGGAAACAATCCCCAAGTTAAAACCTGGAGTTGTAGGCGATTCCAGTACATAAATGGAATCATTTTTGATAAAATCATTGGAGTGGGTTACATGAAAACGGGTACTATTGAAACCCAGCAAAATACCAAAGTGTATTTTTTTATTGTCGTGATCTTGTAGATTCATTTGTGCTTGACCATAAAGAGGAGCCAATACCAAAGCCAACAAGACCAAGACTTTAAATACTTTGCTATCAAAGCATCTACTTACTTTGTTCCAATGTAAATCGAGGATATTCCGAATGAAAGTCTGAACCATTCTGTTTGATTAAAACCTGTTTTGTTTAAAATTTGGTCAAATTCGTCCCCTTCGGGAAAAACTTGTACCGATTCTGGCAAATAGGTGTACGCTCTTGTATCGTTAGAAACCATTCGTCCAAAAAATGGGAGAATGTTCTTGAAATAAAAATTGAACAACTGTTTGATGGGAAAACCTTTGGGCTTAGAAAACTCCAAAACGGCCAATTTACCACCTGGCTTCAAAACCCTGTGAATTTCTGATAAACCCTTTTCCAAATTTTCAAAGTTGCGTACCCCATAAGCAACGGTCACAGCATCAAAAGTATTGTCTGAAAAGCGCAGATTCTCTGAGTCACCCAATTCCAATTGGATGGTTTTTTCCAAGCCTTTCTTCTTGATTTTTTGCTTACCATGTTCCAACATTTCTTTAGAAATGTCTACGCCTATGATTTGCTCAGGTTTCAAACTCATGGCAGCTAGTGCCAAATCACCCGTCCCTGTTGCCACATCCAATATCTTTTTGGGCTGGATGTCTTTGATCTGTTTGATGGTTTTTTTACGCCAAAGATGGTCAATGCCCAAAGACAAAAAATGATTTAGAAAATCGTATTTGTGGGCAATGTTGTCAAACATATCAGCGACTTGCTCTTTCTTAGAGCCGTCTTTTTGTCCGTATGGCGTTACTACTTGCTTGCTCAATTTCTATTGGTTTTGATAATTGTTGAATATCCAATATACCTATAAAACCCCACAGCCCCACTTAATGTTCATTTTTGAACTCGATTAGAGGCAATAAAGTGTCTAGAATCTCCTGTGCCGACTCTTCAACTGTTCGTCCGACCGTTTTAACTGCCAAATGAGGAACATCGGGTACTTCAAAAGGAGCAGAGATGCCTGTAAAATTGGGGATTTCACCCTTACGTGCTTTGGCATACAAACCTTTGACATCTCTTTTTTCGCATTCTTCCAAAGGTGTATCGACCAAAACCATCATCACATT
>JAHDIA010000078.1:0-11763 GCA_020631035.1 Chitinophagales bacterium
TCACTGCATTTGATAAATGTGATGTATGTGGTTTGTTGTTTTTCTTTTTTGTTAGTACGGAACGTTTTATGATTTCAAACGACGGTGTCTCCCCGCTATCCATTTCTACTCCTCATTTGGGCTAGTGTCTAGCCCTGCATTGCGGGGTATCCATTCCTATCGGGCGTATTTGGCATGCTCACTTCTTCGTCTTTTCGTTTTTTTATCCTCTACTACAGATGCCATTCCCCTCTACGTCATTCCCACGAAGGTGGGAATCTCCTCTACGTCATGTACAAACTCTTCCCAATGTTACCTTTTCTGGCGAATGGTTATTTCATTACACTGTGTTTCCTGTTTGGGTGTCCCAATTTTATTGGGATTACCCCATTTCGATTGGTGTATGTTATGACTCTTTCGTACACATCCCACTTCGCCCAATTTACAACTCACAATTTTTTTTCGCCCGTTTTCTGTTCAGACGCACGGCCGTGCGTCTCTACTTGCGTCCGTCTATTTCCTGTTCGGGCGTCCCGATTTTTTCGGGATCGCATCTACTATTCTTCTTCGCTTCCGCCTAATTGGTTTTTATCATTGTCATATTCATACATATCAACCCTGGTTGAATCTTCCATAATTTTGACGGCATTTTCATCCCGTTGTACCCAAAGGTTATTGAACCCTTCATCAAGACGTAATTTAATGGCTTGAAGTTGTATCATCTCCAACAATGCTAGAAAACGGAAGATCGCTTCCATCTTTTCATTGCAACTTTCAAAGAACTCATCAAAATGAATCCAACCTTGAACAGGACAAACACGCAAAATGATGTCTTTTTGTTGCCTGATGGTATAAGGATAAACCTCTACTTTATGTTCAATTTTGGCGGCCGTTTCTCGTTTTTCCATTTTGTCCAATACCCGATTGAATACTTTCATAACCTTATACAAATCGAGTGCGCCCAAATCCATCTCTGTCTCAAAAGTATCATAAATCTCACGAGTTTCCATTTTGACATCACCCCGAATGTGCATCATTTGCCGCTGTTCTGCCAAATCATACAAATCTTTTAGTACAGCCTTGAATTTTTTGTACTCAATCAATTTTGCCACCAACTCATCACGCGGATCAATCTCTTCTCCTTGCTCATTCAATTCTTTCCGAGGCAACAACATTTTCGCTTTGATGCGCATCAAAGTAGCTGCCACCAGTATAAATTCACTTGCCAAATCAATGTTCATCTGCTCCATTTGGCGGATGTAATCCAAAAAGTCATTGGTAAGTTTTGAGATGGGAATATCGTAGATATCAACCTCATCTCTTTCAATAAAGAACAAAATTAGGTCAAAAGGACCCTCAAATTGTGCTACTTTTATGTGATAAGTCAATGTTAAAGATTGTTTATTGTTAAATTTGCGTAAACAAAATCGTCAATTAAGACGTTTTTTGAGTGAATTTACGAATTATTATTAATTAGCACATCCAAAAAATAGCTATGGAAATCATCAAGCCAGGTTCTTTACTTGAAGCCATTGAATATCCTTCGGACCTTCGTAAGTTGGATAAAAGTCAACTTTTCCAGCTTTGTACAGAATTGCGTCAGTACATTGTAGACACTGTATCCATTCATGGTGGACACTTTGGTGCCAGTTTAGGGGTGGTTGAATTGACGGTCGCTTTGCATTATGCCTACAATACACCAACAGACCAAATTGTGTGGGATGTAGGGCATCAAGCATATGGACACAAAATATTGACAGGGCGACGCAAAGATTTCCATACCAATAGACGCTACAAAGGTATAAGCGGTTTTCCAAAAAGAAAAGAAAGTATCTATGATACTTTTGGAGTTGGTCATTCATCGACCTCTGTTTCGGCAGGTTTGGGGATGGCAATTGCCAATCAATACAAAGGTGAAAGTGATACCAAACACATTGCGGTCATTGGGGATGGTGCGATGACAGGTGGTTTGGCATTTGAAGGGCTTAACAATGCGGGTTGGTCTAAACCCGACTTCCTTATTGTCCTCAACGATAATTGTATGTCCATTGATCCCAATGTTGGTGGCCTTAAAGAATACCTTACAGATATTGTTACTTCGCCTACCTACAACCAAATGAGAGACGATGTATGGAATATGCTTGGTCGCTTGAGCAAGTTTGGGAAAAACGCTCAAGATATTTGTTCCAAACTCGAAGCATCACTCAAAGGAAGTGTTTTCTCTCAACAATCCAATTTCTTTGAATCATTGGGCTTGCGTTACTTTGGTCCAGTTGATGGACACGATGTCAATAAATTGGCAGAAATCTTTGAAGACCTCAAAAATATTCCAGGTCCCAAACTGCTCCACTGTGTAACTGTCAAGGGAAAAGGTTATTCTCCTGCTGAGAAAGATCAAACCAAATGGCACGCTCCAGGTTTGTTTGATAAAATTACAGGACAAATACACAAAAAGCCCCCTGTTAAGCCACAAGCACCCAAATACCAAGAAGTATTTGGACGAACCATCATTGAGTTGGCAAAAGAAAACGATAAAATAATGGGCATTACGCCCGCAATGCCTTCGGGTTGTTCGCTCAAATATATGATAGCCGAAATGCCTGATAGAGCCTACGATGTGGGTATCTGTGAGCAACATGCTGTCACTTTTGCAGCAGGCTTGGCGACACAAGGTTTGGTTCCTTTCTGCAATGTGTATTCTACCTTTATGCAAAGGGCTTATGACCAAGTCATCCACGATGTAGCCATTCAAAACCTACATGTTGTTTTCTGCTTGGATAGGGGCGGATTGGTAGGAGCTGATGGGGCAACCCACCATGGTGCATTTGATTTGGCATATTTCCGTTGTATCCCGAATATGGTGGTAGCGGCTCCAATGAACGAAGCAGAGTTGCGTAATATGATGTATACTTTCCAACTCGAAAAAAATGCCTTCCCATCATCCATTCGTTACCCAAGAGGTCAAGGAGTGATGCCCGAATGGCAAACGCCTATGAAAGAGATAGGCATTGGTACAGGACGTATCATTCAAGATGGAGAAGATGTTGCCATTTTGACCATCGGACACCCAGGTAATTTTGCCGTAAATGCGTGTGAAGTATTGGCACAAAAAGGCATTCACCCTGCCCACTATGATATGCGTTTTGTCAAACCATTGGACGAAGAAATGCTACACGAAATATTTACCCATTACGAGCAAGTCATTACTGTCGAAGATGGTTGTTTGCAAGGAGGTTTTGGTAGTGCGGTATTGGAATTTATGGTAGACAATGGCTATACCGCAAAGGTCAAACGATTGGGCGTTCCTGATAGATTCGTTGACCACGGAACACAAGCGCAACTTTGGAGAGAGTGTGAATACGATGCTCAAGCGATAGTAGAGGCTGTAGAAGCTATGGTTGGCAAAAAAGTCATTATTTAACATTTTTGTTGATAGGGTAAAAAATTAAGGAAGACGGCTGCCTAAGCAGCCGTCTTTTTTGTTGAAACTGTATTTTGCGAATGCGACTGAACAATCTAGTCTAGCCCCGATAGAAGTACATACCATGTATGACTGATAGCGGGAACACAAGTAGCGACGAAGCCAAAAACATTTGCTCCAAATACTTCGTACAAGCATTTATCCATCCGCAACACCCTATGCTGTTTAATTCAAATTCCAACGGATGCCTCCCATAAACCAACGACCAGGCATTGGTGCTCCCAATATATCCGAATATTGTTTATCAAACACATTGTTGATTTGCCCATTCAAAAACAATTTGTTGGGGACAATGGCAAGACTTAACTGTGTATTAAGGACTGTATAGTTTTCACTCAATTCGGCTCCAATGCTTTCGGCAAAATCCGCATTTCTATTTTTGTGTAATAGCTGTACAGACCAATTGACCCAATCATATGCAATGTCCAAAGTAGCTGTTAGGCGGTGGTTGGCGTGGTTGGAAATGTATTTGGACAATACTTCAGCATCATTGGAAGAGTTGAGGAAAGTGTAGCCCAAAATGGCATTCAAGCCCAAGGCATCCGAGAATTGACGAGTATAGCCCAATTCGGTCTCCAATCCAGTGGTTGTCACCTCTTCCAAGTTTTGGGTAAAGAAGTAATTGGCATTGTCTATCAAAGTTGGGAATACCTCTTGTCTTGGAATGTCTTGTTCGTTGGTAATTACATAGTCGATTAGATTGTTGCCAACTCTTCTAAACACTGTAGCACTCAAACGCAAACCGAAATCTGAATAATAATCGGCACCAATTTCTGTATTCCAAGAAGTCTCCGCTTCGAGTTCTGGATTTCCCAAATTGCGATTGGCTGAGAGGTTGGGTAAATTATTGGAAATATAACGCTCTGTATAGTCAGCTGCCCGAATGCTACGTCCAGCTGAGGCTCGTAGAATTAAATCATTGAGTCGGTGTGAGACATTGAGTTGTGGGTTGATTTCAAAGCCAAAATTGGCATCATAATCACCTCTCAAACTTCCTGAAAGTGTGGTGTTTTCTGCTAGAGTGTAGGCAGCCATTGCATAGATGCCACCATAATTGTCACTGTGTTCACCACGATCATTGCTTTCTATTTGGCGACGCCCCAATTGTACGCCTACATTCAATTTCAAATCGTCATTCAAAATGTGGTAATGATTGACTTGGAACTGTCCCATTTGAGTCGTGTGGACATTGCCAGAAAAAAGTGGATTGAATAGGAAGTCGTCATTGGTACGTTTGTAAGTTAAGTCAATGCTTGTTTGGGAGGTATTTCCTATGTGTTGTACTTTGAGCTGATTCCACCAATTTTTAACGATCTCTCTGGATTCGTCAAAAGTACTGGCGGTATAAAAATATTTGGCATTAAAATCCCGAAAATCGTAGGCAGAACGGAGATGTACACTCCAATCATTGTTGATTTGATAAGCCAATGAAGCTGAGGTGGTTTGCACTTTAAAATCATTGTTGTACAAAACAGTTGAATCTGGGTAGTTAGGGTTGCGTAGTTCTTCCCCATCTGCTTGATTGTTCAATATCCCAAAGCCAAATCGAAATTGCTCGTTTTGGTAGTAGGCTCCTGATTGAGTGCTGATTAAGCCGTTCTCTCCACCCATTACTTTGCCATTGGTTTGAAAGCCATTGTTGTCATTTTTAGCCGAAAAAGTCTTGCTTACAATATTGATGACCCCTCCAACTGCGTCTGGACCATACATAGCCGCTGCTGGTCCACTTAATACTTCGACTTGCTCTATCTCTGCAATCGAAATGGGAATATGGTTGTTAAAGTGGGCAGTCAAGGGATCATTGAGGCGCATACCGTCAATGAGTACCAATACCTGAGAAAAGGTAGAACCCCGCATACTGATGTCGGATTGTACCCCAAAACCATTGCGACTTTGGGTCTCAATGCCACTTACATAACGCAATAGTTCGTCAATAGAGTTGATGGGGAGTTGTTGAATCTCTTTGGCAGTAATGATGCTGAGGTGTTTTCCTGTCTCTGCCACTTTCTGTTCCAAGCGAGAACTATTGACCAATAATTCATCTAATTCAAATTGTTTGATGTCTTGAGCCAATGCCCCTATGCTCATAAACAGCCCTACAATTAAGAGCAAATTTTTAGTGTTATTCATATTAGCTTAATTTGGTTTAGTAATTGGGCGCAAAAGTCTAATATCTAAGATGAATAAACAAGTTTTTGCTGGGTAATCTAAGTGACGGAAAGTACGCTTATGAAAAAACCAAATAAGCACTGACATTTTTGATGTGCATTTTCTTATCTTTGTGCGTTTTTAAATCGACTACTATGCAAAATTCACAAGATACTTTTAAGAAAATCATTTCGCATTGTAAGGAATATGGTTACATTTTTCAATCAAGCGAAATATACGATGGACTAAGCGCAGTCTATGATTATGGTCCATATGGTTCTGAGCTAAAGAACAACATCAAGAACTATTGGTGGAGTGCAATGGTCAAACTCAATGAGAACATTGTAGGGATTGACTCTGCTATTTTTATGCACCCAACCATCTGGAAAGCCTCTGGACACGTTGACGCCTTTAATGATCCTTTGATTGACAATAAAGACTCAAAGAAACGTTATCGTGCTGATACACTCATTGAGGATTTTATTGCCAACAAAATCGACAAAAAGATTACCAAAGAGGTTGCCAAAGCTAGAAAACGTTTTGGCGACGATTTTGACGAAGCGCAATTTATGTCAACCAATCCTCGTGTATTGGCAAACCTAGAAAAGAAGGCTGCCATTATGGAACGTTTTACCAAAGCAATGGAAGAAAACGATATGGCAGGTCTCAAAGCGGTTATAGAAGAAAACGAAATTGCTGATCCAGAAACAGGTTCTAAAAATTGGACAGATGTGCGTCAATTTAACCTAATGTTTGCGACCAAAATGGGGGCTTTGGCAGAAGGTGCTGATACCATCTACTTGCGTCCAGAAACAGCCCAAGGTATCTTTGTGAATTTCTTAAATGTGCAAAAAACCACCCGTCAAAAAATTCCTTTTGGTATTGCTCAAATTGGGAAGGCATTCCGTAATGAGATTGTAGCGCGTCAGTTTATTTTTAGAATGCGAGAGTTTGAACAAATGGAAATGCAATTTTTTGTACGTCCTGGTACCGAAATGGAGTTTTACAATTACTGGAAAGAAACCCGAATGAAGTGGCACAGAGCCCTTTTCCCAGAAAGCAAGCTTCGTTTCCACGACCACGACAACCTCGCCCACTATGCCAATGCTGCATTGGATATTGAGTTTGAATTCCCATTTGGTTTTAAAGAACTAGAAGGAATCCACTCTCGTACGGATTTTGATTTGGCAAGTCACCAAGAATATTCAGGTAAAAAATTGCAATACTTTGACCCTGAGTTACAAGAAAACTATGTGCCTTATGTAGTCGAGACTTCTATTGGTGTAGACAGAATGTTCCTAGCAACCATCAGTAATGCTTTGACAGAGGAGGAAGTACCTGATGCCAAGGGAGGGACTGCAAAGAGGGTTGTACTTAAAATTCATCCTGCTTTGTGTCCTGTAAAAGTGGCAATTTTGCCATTGGTCAAAAAAGACGAGGCACTGACCTCTAAAGCCAGAAGTATTTTTGAACAATTGAAGTTCTCACACAATTGTCAATACGACGAAAAAGATGCAATTGGTCGTCGTTACCGTCGTCAAGATGCGATTGGTACGCCATATTGCGTGACTGTTGATACACAAACAATAGAAGACAATACAGTTACCCTTAGAGAAAGAGATTCGATGGAGCAAGTACGCATTCCAATCAGCGGCTTGGAACAAGCAATTGCTGAGAAATTGGATTTGAGAAACCTGTTGGGATAAAAAGAAATAAATTCGAGCAAAGATTTGTCTAGTGTGTCTTTGGACCGTTAGACTGAATCCTTGTTTTGGTTTAAATACAGTGGATGTATTTGGTGTTTTAAAGGAAAACTAAAAGGAGTCAAAGTTGTTCTTTTGCATCAATGCATCCATTTGTTATTTTTATGGGGCAATGTCTGTGGTTCTAGGCTACGCTTTCTCTGGTTATCTGGCGCATGTTTTGAGCTGTGTCTTCAAGTGCGACCATCCGCTTCGTCCTACACTTCTTTTGCTTATCCTCAAATATTGTCTTTATTTGCCTCCCTAATTTTTTTGACAAATTCAAGGCTGACACTCATAATTTTGGCAATTTGTTTGTCTATAATACCCATGCTTAACAACTCTAATACTCCTTGTTCTTTTTCGGTTTCAATCAATTGACGTTCTTCTGTACGTCCTTTTTCGATACCCTGTTCGATACCTTGTTCAATACCCCATTCTTGTCCTTTTTTTAGACCTTCTTGGTAACAGTAATCTTCTTCTATGTTATATGTGATTGGCATTTGATTCAATATTTTGATGGTTTGTTTCTCCAATTTACGCAATTTTGCCAAAATTGTCAACTGATTGATGTATCTATGTAGCTCCGATTCGGAACTAGCCACTTTCTTTAGGCGATTAACTATTAAACGTAATATACCTTCTAGACGTTCCTCTTGATGGTTGCTTAAAATAGCTAAGAGTATGATTTCTGGTATTTGAGAGCTTAACAATTCTTCTGTGTTCAATTCATAGACATTGATGAGTTCAAAGCCTTCAAATATTTCGTCTGATCTCAATTTTGAGCGCATCTTGGCTTTTTTTGCTCCTAAAAAAACCACTACGTGAAAAATAGGCATTTGGTATTTTCGGTAAATCAAACCGTGGTATTCGACCATTCGACTCAGCATTGCTTTGGCATCTTCGACTTGAAATTCGATGTGAAGTAGTACTTCTTTTTCTATACCATCTTCATCTAATGTAACTTGATATAAAAAATCGGTTTCTCTTTCGATTGTCTTGGTGATTTTTTCTTGTAGGGCTTTGTATGATTTAATCTTTAGTCCCAATTCCCGTTCGAGTAATGGAATGAATATGGATTGTGCATTTTCTTTGATGATTCGGTCGTAAACATTGCCTTGTGAGGTCTCTTTGTTTTTTGGGTTGTTTTTGTCTTTTGGGTTCATTGTTTGAATACATAGTTGAGTTGTAACATCTTCTATGTATACAAGACATTTTTTGTAAAATGCAAGTAGAGACGCAAGGCTTGCGTCTGAACACGAAATGGGTGGAAGCCAAGCATGAAGCGGATGGGAAAAAGAAACAACGAAGAACAAAAAGAAACGATTCTATGCCCGATAGCAATGGAAAGCCCGCAGCCTGCGAGGACTTGGAATGGATAGCGGGGACACCCTTTGCAAACAAAGCCCCTAACGTTCCATCCCATTCAAAAAAATACCATTTCTTCCTTTTCGCTCGTTTTTCACAGTACAAATGTCTAAAAAGGACAATCTGTCGGGACAAAAAACCATTTTTTGCATAAAATCGTTTATATTTATCAGAATCCTAAGTAATGTGAAAATGACATTGCTTAGTAAAACCAAATATTCATACATTCATCAAACACCGATACAATGACCGCTATTACTGCTCATCAGCACAAAACCGCTGAATTGGTCGCACCTATTTTTGAAAGTCAAAAAGCCTTTTTTGAAAGTGGAGCGACTCGTTCTTACGATTTTAGAGTAAAGCAACTTAAAAAGCTGAAGGACTCTATCAAAAGACATGAAACTGAAATTTATGAGGCATTGGCAAAGGATTTGGGTAAACCTGCCTTCGAAACCTATGCAAGTGAGATCGGATTTATTTATCAAGACATTAAGCATACCATCAAACATTTGCGTGGTTGGATGCGTCCTGAAAAAGTGAGTACTTCAGTTGTGCATTTTCCCTCTAGTAGCAAGATTGTTCCTTCGCCATTGGGACAGGTATTGATTATTTCTCCTTGGAATTATCCATTCCAATTGATGTTGGCTCCTTTGATTGGCTCGATTGCCGCAGGAAATACGACCATTTTGAAGCCTTCAGAATACACTGTCAATACTGCTTTGGTGCTCGAAAAGATCATCAAGGATTGCTTTGATTCAAACTATGTACACATTGTACAAGGTGAGGGCATAGTGGTGGTGCCACAATTACTTGATAATTTCCGTTTTGACTTGCTATTCTTTACAGGCAATACCAAAGTGGGAACCATCATCGCACAACAAGCCGCCAAAACTTTGACACCTGTGGTATTGGAATTGGGTGGTAAGAGTCCTACAATTGTGGACAAAAATGTAAGTGTGGATGTAACGGCAAAACGTATTGTTTTTGGTAAGTTGTTCAATACAGGGCAAACTTGTGTGGCGCCTGATTATTTGTTGGTACACGAAAACATCAAGGACAAATTGGTGGCGAGTTTGAAGAAAACCATCGTGGACTTTTATGGAGAAAACCCGCAAGAAAGCGAGAGTTATGGACGTATTGTTACCCCACGTCATTTTGATGCGCTGATTAAGTATTTGGACAATGGAACCATTGTTCACGGAGGCGAAACAGATAGAGAAGATTTGTATGTTGCTCCAACTCTAATTGAGGATGTGACAATGGATGATCCCATTATGCAAAGCGAAATATTTGGGCCTATTTTGCCCATTATGACTTTCTCGAACATAGATGAGGCGATTCAGATTGTCAAGCAAAATCCGTATCCATTGGCATTGTACATTTTTACGGTAGACCGTGCGGTGGAGGACAAAGTGATTTCCAATATTCGTTTTGGTGGAGGTTGTGTAAACAATGCAATTGTGCATTTGAGTAATCCGAATTTGCCATTTGGTGGAGTGGGGTACAGTGGTATTGGCAGTTATCATGGCAAGCATGGATTTGAGACTTTCTCTCATTTGAAGTCTATAATGAAAACTAAATTCTTTTATGACAATGATTTGCGTTATCCGCCTTATACAGATACGAAGTTGAATATTGCGAAGAAGTTTTTGGAATAGTTTTCACCTTTGACAGGCTTGGGTAGCGTTAATATTGACAGGCTCAGGTAGCGTGAAAAATAAAAATTATATAAACGCTCCATCTCTTTTGAAAGAGATGGAGCGTTTTGCTAAAACCAATAACAAACAATTGCAAAAAATACGTACACTTATTGCCCAAGAAACGGAAGGAGACAGCTACACCTCCCACAAATACTGCTATGATTCTTTTGCAGCAGTACCACACAAAGTGTATGATGACAATGTGCGCATCAGTTTGAGGCGATATGGAGAAACAGACCGCAGTTTACAAACATCCAAATCACTTCGACGCAAAGCCAAAAATATTAAAGAATATGCCCCGCCTTTGTTTCGCTACTTTCTAGATGGCTCTCGACGTACCTATAAAATAGATGACATTGCCTATGGTTCAAGATTGTACCCCATCATTGCAGGGCAAGTTGGGGTGGGATGTTGTGAGCGTTTGGAAGAAGGAGAGTTTAAAATCAAAACCTTTGTTCGCAATTTGCTGATTGCTCTGCCTGCTTGTGCCGATAAAGATGGACGATCTCGAAACTTTTTTACCCAATTAAAGGAAAAAATAAACCAAGCTCCCAATCTCAAAAGACACAATATTCAATTTGACGAAGTGCGCTATTACAGAGATAAAAAGTTGGTAGATGGGGAAAAGTATGAAAGTTTGGGTATTGCCAAAATCCAAGATGCAATGATGGAAGCAGAAAAAAGGGTTGTGGCACAATTGGCACATCAAGACGAGTTAAACGAAGAGAACTATTTGCTTAAAGATGGTTCTTTAGAATATAGAGAAATTGGGAGTCAGGTGGATTTATCTATCATCAAAAGCAATTACAAAAGGGTGGTGGGAGTTTCCAAATCCTTTAATCCTGAGCGTTGTGTAGACCATAGAAATCGAAGCAATGCCGTCAAAATTGCCCAATTGCCTTTGTTTCACAGAACACCCGCCTATATGTTTGAGTCTTATCGGACAGGAGGCATTCGTTTTGCCATATGGTATTTACGAATTCGGGATGCCAGTCGAACAGTAAGCCCATTTGACGGCATCATCAAAGTCGAAAAAATATTGATTTCTGAGCAAGAACAAGAGTATGGTTTGGATTCAGATGAGGTGGACGTCATTAGTGCCAATCTCATCAATGAACGCAATCCTGTTTCTTATGGTCGAGACAGTCGTTGGGCAAATCATTTGTATCCTGTTTTTTTGACAGAATCCTTTATCAAAAGCAAATACCTAAGCGATCAATACTTCCTCAATATTTTTTGAACGGAAGGTTGATTTTTCAAACGATGGCGACTCCTTGCTATCCGTTGCAAGTCCCGATTTGCTTCGCATCGGGAGCTTTCCACTACTATCAAGCGTAATTTCGCA
>JAHDIA010000078.1:11863-13498 GCA_020631035.1 Chitinophagales bacterium
ATTGGCAGAGTTGCTGCTGTAGAACGACATCCCTCAACCATAGAGGAATTTTACTTTTGGACAGACAAAACGCAGGTACTTAAGCCATTTGATGTGGTCAAGGTTGCCCACCTTAAAGATTCGGTGACTTTTGGAGTCGTGGAGGAAATTTCACACATAACGGATACTCCGAGTTTTTTGAGTAGCTATATATCCAGTGATTTTGGGGATGTGGAACATCAGGGAAATACTGTGAGGGTCGGAATGAACTATGTCAAGGCTAGGGTGGTTGGCAACAGCAAAGATGTCTACATTCCTGTTTGGGATGGCAGTGCTGTTAGTTTTGCCAACCAATCAGAGGTGAAAATGGCATTGGGCTTAGATCGTGTCAAAAACAAATTGGCGTGTGGGTATTTGGAGATGTATGAAGACAACAACCAAGTAATGATTCCAGTACATTTTAATTCTGAATTTTTAATTGGTCCCGAAGGAGCACACCTCAATATTTCTGGTATTTCGGGCTTAGCAGCTAAAACGTCCTATGCCATGTTTTTACTAAAAGCCATTCAGCACCGTTACCTAAATGAAGCCGAAAAAGTAAGTGAAGACGACAGTGTTGCTTTTGTGATTTTTAATGTAAAAGGACGAGATTTATTGGCAATAGATGAAAGCAATGACGACTTAGACGAAAAGAGTAGGGCTATATATGAAATGTTAGAAATGGACAGTGAGCCATTTAGAAAAGTGAAGTATTTTTATCCTTATGCTTCGAGTAGTCAATCCAATACCTACCATTCTGCAAGGGAAATATCTAAGCAAAAAGCTGCCAACAAAGCATATCATTACAAATACCTTTTTGAAGAAGACAAAAACAGTTTGGATTTGTTGTTGTCTAATGTAGATGATCCCAATCAAACGATGGACTCTATTATTAATTTCGTTATTTCGGAACAAGGAGAATTTCGGGATGTACGAGACTGGAACGATTTTAAAAAAACGGTTAATTCTTATATGGGGGGCGGGACTGGTCGAGAAATCAGTGTGAGTAGTTGGCGAAAATTTAAACGGCTTATAAACAAACCTTTGCGGAATGGAATGTTTGCCAATAGAGTATCAGAAAATAACAAAGAAATCCGTTTACAAGAAGCCATTGAAAACATAGAAAAAAACAATGTATTGGTCATAGACATTGCCAAGTTGGATGAGAGTATGCAAAGTTTTGTATTTGGGGATGTGATACGGGCAGTTTACGATTTGAAACTGGGGCAGACAGACTATAGAGATGAGCAAGATATACCCAATAAAATCGTCATTTTTATAGATGAGTTGAATAAATATGCTTCTAGTGATGTACCCAAAAACTCGCCCATCTTACAACAAATTATTGATATTACTGAACGGGGACGTTCTTTGGGTATAGTGTTGTTTTCCGCAGAGCAATTTAAGAGTGCCATCCACGATAGAGTGAAGGGGAATTGTTCAACCCACGCTTATGGTCGGACCAATGCCATTGAGGTGTCTAAGAGTGATTATCGTTACATACCAAGCGTATACAAAGGAATGATGACCCGTTTGAAGCAGGGAGAGTATATTGTACAAAACCCTGTTTTTCGATCCTTGCTTAACATAAAATTTCCTTTACCTGTTTACCGACAG
>JAHDIA010000079.1 GCA_020631035.1 Chitinophagales bacterium
TCAAAATTGCTTTATGAGATATACTTTGTTCTTGTTGTTGATTTTCGTGGGAACTGACTTGATTGGACAGATTCCTTTAGGCGATGCTTTTTTTAAGAAGGCAGACCGATTTTTTCAGACCTATGTTGAGGACCATCGGGTAGATTATGCCAAAATTCAGGAAAATTCGTCCGATTTGCTAGATGTTCTGAATTTGGTGGACAATGCAGATTTGAGTGGAGCAGATGAAACAACTCAAATGGCATTTTACATCAATGCTTACAATTTGGCGGTAATCAAGTCAATTGTCCTACATTATCCTGTTGGCAGTCCACAGCAAATTGAGGGCTTTTTTGATGTGACAGAACACAAGATTGCAGGGGAATACCTGACCTTAAATGAGCTAGAAAACGATGTGATTCGCAAAAAATATCCTGATGCTAGAATCCATTTTGCACTGGTATGTGCTGCCACTTCTTGTCCCCCAATTATTGGTGGGGCTTACCAAGCAAGTCGCCTAGAAAATCAGTTAAAAGCTCGTAGCATTGCAGTAGTCAACAATCCTGAATTTGTAGATGTACGCCCTGAATCCAAGGAGGTGTATTTGTCAAAAATATTCGATTGGTATGCCGAAGATTTTGGGGGAAATAAAAAGAAAGTGATTCAATTTTTGAATCAATATTTAAATGAGGAAATTCCCGAAAACTATGCCCTACGTTACAATGAATATGATTGGTCTTTGAATGCCAGTTCGCCTGTAAAACGCAAAGCATCGAAAGGATTTAAAACGCAAACTCAAGGCACTGATACTGCTACAAACAACAACAATGGGCAAGGAAGCAGCTTGTCGCCTTCGGGCAATCCAGACTTTCGTTATGTGGTTTCTGCCTTGTATAGTAAGGGGCAATATGAGGTCAATTTGTTCAACAATTTGTTCCACGAAAAAGGGAAAAATGAAATGGGAGATTTTGCTAGAAGCAGCACTTTCTTCACCACTTTTTTACAATTTTTGTATGGCATCAATCCACGTTTAAATGTGGGTTTTGATGTGCGTTTTCGTTCAGTTAATGCCAATAATTTGGCGGTCAATTCCCCTTTTGATGCATTGAAATTTGAATCGACACACGCCAAGTTTGATGACAATGACAACCTACAATCTTACAGTCGTGTGGGTATTTCTGCGGCTGGTCCTAAAATTAAATATACACCTTTTAAACGTTTTGGCAATATTTCGGTACAACATACTTTGTATTTTCCTTTGGGGGACGATTTGACGGGTGGTGCTGTTGAACAAGATGACAAGGAGTACATTGATTGGGATGGAATACAGTTGTGGACGCAATTGTTTTACGACCAAGCTCTAGGAGATAAATTTAGCATTTTTGTAGAGGCAGATTTAAATTTTGAAAATGTGGGCAAAGATTATCCCATTCAATTTAGTACGCCCATCAGCATCATTCCGTCCTACTTCCCCAATGATGAATTGACTTTTTATGCCTTGATTTCCTCGGCTCCTCAGTGGTTTAATTTGTTTCCACAAGAGGGTGCCAGTCGCTCTTACAATCCTTGGAGTCAGTATGGGATTGGCGCAAAGTATTTGTTTGGTCGCAAGATACAATTGGAGTTTTTGGTGACAGAGTTTATCAATTCTGGTTCTGATGGGGGACGTGCGGCGACTTATAATTTGGGGATTCGGTTTTTGGGAAGATGATGGGAATTGAAGATTGAAAATTGAAGATTCAAGATTAGGGTAATTATGTGATTGGTTGAGTAGGTGATTATGTGATTAACGAATCAACTCAATCAACCCAATCACCAACGAACAGGAAATGGGTTGCCATTCGTCATTCTATATTTTTAATGGTGCAACGCCACTGGTTTATGGCTCCGTCTTGGTCTGGTTATCGGGCGCGTGTTTTGGGCTGCGTCTTAGCTTGCATCCACCCGCTTCGTCCTGCGCTTTTTAAATGATGGTAAAGCGGTGTCTTTGCTTTTTCCTTAGTAATAATATAACTAAAATCAGTGTAAAAGCAATCTTTACAAATGCTTTTACACTGATTTAAAAACTTATTTTACTTCGCTACTACCAATTTTTGTATTTTGGTTTCATAGCCTGTATCAATCTGTACATAATACATTCCAGATGTGAGGCTAGATGCATCAAATCTTATTTGATATTGCCCCTCTAACTGATTTTCTCCATTTACAATTTCTGCTATTTGTTGACCATCCAACGAGAAAACAGCTATTAAGACATTGCTTTCTTTAGGCAACTCATAAGATATTGTTGTATAATCATTCAAAGGATTTGGATAAGCATTGATATCTAAGGAGCCAACTTCCAATTCATTCTCGAAACCTGGGATAGTTAAACTCTTAAACACTTCATACTCATCTTCATCAGGAGCAACTTGCTCATCAAAAGCTGCAAGTAGCTCTTCCATTTCAATATCATTTATAGGCTTTTCTGCAAGTACATCTGTTTTCCCTGCACATTGTAACCATCCACCTTGTGAATAACTGTAAATAAAACCATCTCCATAATTGTAATCAAAAAACCAACCAGTAATACCACAAATAGTGCCATAAAAATACAATCCTGCACCACACGCATTTTGACCTGCTGGTACAAATATCCAACCATATGCACTGGTATAAACAGAATTCCCTGGATCTGCTGAGTTAAATGGCCACATACCAGGAAACATATATCCTGTCCCATAATAAGGGGAATTATCCCAGGTCCAAAGTTCTTGATTATTACAGTTGCAGCTTGCATCATAATCATAATATATATCATCAATATAAGCATGGTAAAGCCAAAAAATGGCTGCTTGTGGAGAACTCGATGTTGTCATAATACCTCCTACAGAATTGTGAACGGCATTGTGTTCACATTGTAAATCTTTTGCAAATGCATCTATCGCTGTTGGGTTGTATACCGTTGAAGATGCTCCACAATAATTGTTGTTTCCAGCCGAATAATTACAAAGTGTATTGTTGTTAAAAAATCTTGAAAAATTAAAACCGCTTGGTGAAAAATCAATATTACTTCCTGTCAAGCCTGCTATAGAACCTCTAAATTCATTAGGAATATTTGTACTAGGATTCCAACGAGGCAGTGGTACAAACTGACTGCCTCCGTTGTTACGAAGATAGTTCTCCATATCCCCTATATAATCCCTGTGCCAAGTTAAAAACTCCATTTGATAATTATGTGCAAGCATCATACTATTTTGGTGCTCTTGCACCACTGAAGTTGAAATATAATCCATCATTAAGTTTCTCAACTGAGTTCTTTGAGTAGATGAGAAACTGTTAATATCTGGTCTTTGCCCAGCCATCAAAAAAATACTACTACCAATCAATAACGAGATTGTAAATATCATCTTTTTCATAAAAAAATAGTTTTAAGAATTAACTAATTAATTGAATAGAATAGAAGCACTTCTGTTAATTCAATACTATTTAGTAACAAAACCCACTCTTTTTTTTTTATAAATTTTATTTTTCAGTCTAATTTGAGAATCATTCCTTAATCAAGCATTTCCCAAATCACATCAGAATCCTCTACATTCAATCGGTAAAATTTTTGCTTGTTCAATTTACCTAGACCAAGGTCTAATTCCTTGGCAGCTTGAGCGTCCGTTTCTTGAAGGGAACGTAATGCTTTGGTTGGATTTAAAGTAAATTGACCTTTTTGGAAGGGGACTTTTTCAAAGTATAAATTTTCAAATTGAGCGCAATTGCATTCGATACTCATTGTATCACTTCCTTGGACAAAATAGAATATTTTTGTTTGGTAATAAAATCCATTGTTCCAGTCTCGTTCAAAAATCAGCAATTGTTCTTCTTGGTAAAAAGCTGCTCGGTGTTCTTCAACATTGGGGTCGGTAAAGGATTGAATATCGCTTTGGTCAAACTTAAAAGCGTAGAGGTCTTTCTCTTTTAAATTTAATTGCTGACTATGCTGTTGAACTTTACAGGCACTCCAGCAAATACATACAATCAATATGGTAAAGAATCGGTACAACATATACTTAACGGCTAATTATTTTTAGAAAAAGAAAGATGTCACCTTTTTAGATAAGACATACTAGGCAAACAAAAAAACTTTAAAGGTGACACCTTTGAATCATTAATTAAATAGCCTTCAATTATAGCAATCTTTAATCCAGCGATTTGATGGCGGCTTCGAGTCCCCGTTTAACAATCTTGATTAGTTTTTGTGTTTGTTTGTGGGACAAGTCTTCTCCTTTGTCTTGTAACTTGGAAATGTGAAAGTGTCCTGTCGGCAATTGTGGGCGCATTTCTTCTCTTAGCTTGGCAACTCGGTAAAATATTTCGTTGGACAAGTAATTCCCTCCTGAGCCTGACTCTAGTTTTTCGTTGGCGGCTGGGTGTTTCTTTTTGCGATTGGACTGTCGATTGTATTCCCAATTGAATTTAATTTTTCGGGGCTTGCTCATTTGTTCTGGCAAAGTTGTCATTATCCATTCTCGCTTCGTTGGCAGTGCGTGGCTGGATTTTATGCGGGTGTAATTTTTATTGTCAACAAAACCACCTCTAGTAGCTGTAGCAAACACATCAATATCGTAATGATTGGGTAGGGATTGACTGATGGTGACAATCATATCGACTTCTTTGATCCAAGGAGTAATGTATTGTTCAATGATGCCTTCGCCTTGTCCCTCATTTTGTGACTGGCTGCCATCAAAATCGGTGTAGCGAACAGGGACAATCATTGCTTGAATGTGGGCATTGGCTATGTAGGTATTGTGTAGTTGTAGTGCCACACAGCCCGAAGGATTCGATTGTAAAATATTGCCTACAAAATCGGGATGATTGAAAGCATTCAGTATAAATGGATCAAAGCCTGTGATGAGGACTTTTTTCTCTTTTCTTTTTGTAGCAAAAGCTATGTTTGTGTAATTGCGGCTTTCTTCTTCTAGTAATTGTAAGAGTTTGGCAAGTTCCGTCTTAGGTCTTACAGTGGAACGAAGAATGTCCACTTGTTTCTGGTATCTTGGATGGCGTTTGAGTAGGACGCTCATTTTGTTTCTTGCCCAATACAGTGGGCGGTCATCTACTTCGCTTGTTTGAGCTTGCTGAACCGCTATGTCCCACAGTTTTCTAGCACATTCTAGTACGGCTGCTTGCATTCTCTTAGCCCCCACCCGATTTTGATAAATCTGCTTTCGGAACTCGTCAAGAACAATATTCAATGCTGGCTGAATGCCAATGAAATGGTTTTCGTAATTGTCTATTTGGTGCTTTTTGCCTTTGTATTTTCTGCTTTTGTTTTTGATATGGAAAAGCCCGAGTAGTTCTTCATAATTTCTTCTATAGCTTATCGGTTTGAGTTTGTCAATTTTCTTTCTTGGTAAATTTTTGTAGGTGTAAGTATGATTGGACAATTTGGCATCGAATACCAAAGTGAGAGCATCTTGGGGATTTAGCTCCGTTTGATGGGTCTTATAATTGTAGGATGCTGCCGCTTCATTGTACCAATCTAGTTCCAAATAAATGGCTTTAGAAATGGCTTGATTGTCTTTGATGGGAATGGGATCAAGGACAATCGGCAGCCCTTTAATGGCTGCCGATTGTCCTGCTATCTGTGCCTTAATACAAATGCTTACTGTTGCCTTGTCTGTATCAAGTACATTTTCGGTAACAATTTTTGTACGAACTGTTTCGCCATAGTGAATGGCTGTACAAAATCCATTGGAGTCTTGCTTGAGTTCCATATCATTTTTGTCAAGCCAGACGCCTTTTATAATACGAGGCATTATCTATTCTCCCCTGCTTCTTCTGTTTCTGCTGCTTTTTCCTCTGTATCCTCTTCCGCTTTTTCTTCCTCTTCCTCACCCTCTGTTTTTTGAATCAATTCGACATTGCAATTGAGTGTCACTTCTTCGCCCAGTGCCAAGCCTCCTGTATCCAATAAACTATTCCAAGTCAAGCCATAATCCATCCGATTGATGACCCCATCTATATTGAAACCTGCTCTGGTATTGCCCCAAAAATCCTTGATGGTTCCTTTGTAAACCACATCCAATTCAATAGACTTGCTAACGCCCATCATTGTAAAGTCGCCGTGAAGTTTATATTTGTTGTCACCCAAAGCCTCCATTTTGGTACTTTTAAATTCGATGGTGGGATATTTTTCGGCATTGAAAAAGTCTTCTGCCAAAAGATGTGCATCCCTATCGTCATTGTCTGTATCAATTGAGCTTACGTCTATGCTTAAATTGATTTGTGCATCTGAAAAATCTTCTTTTTCTGCATAAATTTTACCTGTATATTTTTGGAATCGTCCTTCTGTTTCAGAAATCCCAAAATGGGTAATAGAAAAGCCAACTTTGGCATGAGAGGGCTCTACAACCCAATACGTTTCTTTTTCTTGTGCTTGACTGTTGATGAACAAAAACAAGCAACAGAGAATAGTCATTAGTTTATATTGCATAATTGTCTATTTTTATTGAATTTTATGAATGTCTCAAATTTCGCAATTTTTTAGAAGAGTTAATAATCGAATAAAGTCAGAAATGGCAATTATGTGTCATAGATAACAATATATCAAACAAAAAACCGAAATGCTGTTGAACAACATTTCGGTTGGGTTAATTACCTTTTGCGAAACTAACCAGTCTATTTTTTTAATTCTATCTTTTTAGCGTAAAACTTGTTCTTTGATTGCATACTTGTTTTTGCCCATTGGACATATAAGTAAAGTTGAAAAATTCGACTTTTACTGGATTTTGATTATTTGAATAACTTTTAAATCCTGTAATACCCAAGTCCAATACCCCATTGTCCATATAAAAGGTTTCAGTGGCATATTCTACTGGATGCTCATTGGTCAATTGGAAAGTAAGCCTTACATTGTTGCGTAACAATTTGACTTTTTTGCCTTCAACATACAAGTCTAGTTTTTGTGCTGGATTCAGTTGAATGCTTCCTCCTTCAACAATATTTTGATTGTCCCATCTTAGAGTATACTCATTATTTAGCCCAGCACTGGTGTTTTTCCCTCTAGATGAGGCGGCAATTTCTTCTAATTCAGCCCTATCTATGAACACAATGTCATTTTTTGAAATACTTTTACCCCTTACCTTCGCATCTTTGATGATTTCTTTCATTTTGGCTTCTTTTGCCTCTTTGGTGTTTTCTGCTACACTGGTATAAATTTTACCTGCTTGGTATTGCTTTTTGTTTTGTGCCAATCCTGCCAATTGAATGGAGAAGGTCAAAAACAGTACCAATAATGTGGGAACGAGCAAGCATGTTTTGCTTGCAGCAATTTTGATTGATTTTTTCTTTGCAATCATTTTTAATCTGTTTTGAATCGTTAAAGAATTAAAATGATTCGCAAAAGGTAAGATGACTTGTGGAACGTCTTGGGACTGATGAACCAATGCTGAGGCATAGAGGTATTTAGACTGGTATTGTTCTATGACCGCAGCATCTGCAGCAAATTCGTGCTGTTCTTTTAGCCAGTTTTTGAATACATAAATAAATGGGTGAAACCAAAGTAAAGCGGTTAATATTTCATAGTAGAGAATGTCCCAAGTATGTTTTTGTTTTACATGAAATTGTTCGTGTGCCAATATATATGTTGCATTTTCCATGTTTTTTTGAGGTAAAACAATGGTTTTCCCAAAAGAAAATGCGTTATGTACTTCTGTTGTATAAATATAGTCTATTCCATCATGTTTTTCTATTGTGGCACCTTGCTTGAATTTTTGAAATATCCTCAAACTAAAAATTAATTTTACTAGATAAAATAGCCCACCCAACAAATACACCAAAAGCAAAAGCCAACTCCATTGAAAAGTAAAACTTTCTATCTCACTACTGAAAGTCACAACTTCAAGGCTGGCTTGTATTTGCTCTTGGTAATATATAGCGGGAGAATTATATTCTGAATGTAAATTCAATGTATAATTTATTAATGGCAAAACCATCGCAACAATTGGAAGCAACAACAAATATATTCGATTGAAGAAAAACAGTTTGTCTCGTTTGAAAAGTACATAAAACAATGCTCCTAAAACCAACATACAGGTGCTTACTTCTAGCAAATAAATAGCTGGCTCATTCATTTTCTGATTGTTTTATTTCTTCCAAAATCTTCTCCACTTCTTCTTGGTCTACTATATCATTTTGGACAAAGTAAGAAACCATATCTTTGAAAGAGTTCTCAAAATAGTCTTGAATGAGTTGTTTGGCTCTTTTTTTCTTTAGGGTTTCTTTTTTTAAAATGGGATAGTATTGATGCGTTTTACCAAAGGCTTCAAATCCAACCCAACCCTTGTCTACCATTCTTCGAGTAATGGAACTAATGGTATTGTATGCTGGTTTGGGTTCTTCCTCCAAAGCTTCAATGATTTCCTTCACAAATGCCCTTTTTTTTTGCCACAAAATATTCATTATGGATTCTTCTCTGGTCGATAGTTTCATCTTTCTCTTTTCAAGTACAGTACAAATATAACAACTCATTTTGAGTTATACAACTCAAAATGAGTTAAAAATTAAAAAACTTACGACGAAGGGCACAAAATATGCGACATTATGCCCGATAGTAGCGGATAGCTCCCGTTGGCTTGGTAACACCTAACAGGTTTTTAAACCTGTTAGATGTCCAAGCCAACGGGACTAGAAGCGGATAGCGGGGAGACACCATCGCCCAAAGCCCCCAACATTCCATCCCATTCATAAAAAAACCCTAGAAAATATTAAATCTATTTTCTAGGGTTGATTTTTTTATAAAGGTGTCACCTTTTTATTTTTTAAATATTAGCGTTTATCTTTAAAGGTGACACCTTTTAAATTTTCTTTTATGAAAAGAGTTGGCAAATATTGAAAGGTGTCACCTTTGATGTTTTTAAATATTAGCTTTTATCCTTTGGAACAAAGTACACATCTCTCAAGTTGCGGTACTCCATTGCATTTTGTGGGAAATTGCGAACATATGGCTGCAACATTCGACGGTCTTTGTAGTAATAAATCGGAATGATGGGCGCCTCGTCGATCATTGCTTGGTCGGCTTGTTCATACACTCTGTTGCGCTGTGCTGGGTCCAATGTTGTCAAAGCTTGTTCGTACAACTGATCGAATTTTTGATTTCTAAAACGGAATGTATTGAGGTAAGACTTATCGCTCAATTTGGGTGGAATGTGCTTGCTCACAAACAAATTGATAAAGTTCTCAGGATCGGGATAATCTGCCACCCAACCAGCTCTCCAAAATTCGGTTTTGCTGGTTTCCAAAGCTTCGAGGTGCTGGGCAAAAGGCATCTTGGTAATTTTCACATTGATGTTCAAATGCTCTTGCAACATTTTTTGAATCGCCTCGGCAATTTGCTCATTTCTTGTTCCACCACTGTTGATTTGCAAGGTCAAATCGCCAAAACCTTTGCCATTGGGGTAGCCTGCTTCTGACATCAATTTTTTAGCTTTGGCTGGATCAAACTTATAGCCTTTGACCGCATTGGCATTGAAACCCGCAAAAGCTGGCGGTATGATTCCATGATGCCCTACAATGCCCGCTCCCTTAACCGTATAGTCTACAATTTTTTGACGGTCGATGGCGTAATTGAATGCCTGGCGCAATTTTTTGTTGTCGGCAAAACGCCCTTCAGACAATTTAAACCCATAGTAATACACACTCAAAGAAGGTGTTTCTTGGAATTGATACTCTTTGTAAGCTTCTTTTAAATTGCCTTTTTTGTCAATGATTTCTTCTACCATTTCGAGTGGCAAACGGTAAATCATATCCAAACCACCTTTTTTAAATTCTAGCAATTCAGACTTTTGATCTCCTAGAAAAGATACTCTTACTCCATCGAGATAAGGCAGTTGATTGCCGTCTGAATCTTTGCCCCAATAGTCGGGATTTTTGACCATAATGACCGCATCGTTTTCTCTTACCGCCTTGAGTGTAAAAGGACCAGTTCCTACTGTTTTGGCACGCATTTCTACCCCATAAGCATCGTAAGCTTCTTTGGGATAAATGTACCCAAACGGCAATGCCAATTTGTTGAGAAAACCAGAAAATGGCTCTTTTAATTCAATTGAAATGGTGTGATCGTCTATTAATTTAATGCCTGAACATCCTTCCGCTGGACCAGTCTTGCCTCCTTGGGTTGCTTGGTAGTATGCTTCGGCTCCTGCAATGTGGTCTTTAAAAAAGTCGTAGCCTCTGTTGTTGACATCGAAGGCACACAAACGATCCAAACAATACTTTACATCCTTGCCTGTCACGATGCGCCCTTTTCCATCGGCAAAGCATTTGTCATTGTGAAACTTTACGCCTTTTCGGAGGTTAAAAGTATAGGTTTTGCCGTCTTCACTCACGGTCCATTTTTCGGCAAGTGCAGGTAAGATGGTCAAATCTTTTTGGTTGAATCTGACCAAACCTTCGTAAATCATATTGGTAATGCGGTTGCCTCCAACCTCGGTAACATTGAGGGGATACAGGCTACGAAAATACTCTGTCTCGTTCATTTTGAACACGCCGCCCTGGTATTTGCCACCAGCCAATGCACTCAGCTCTCCTGACTTTTTGCCTCCTGATGTACTCCCTGAACTGCTGCTGTCGCTTTTACACGCAGCAAAACAAACAAGTATCATCAAGGTACAAATAAATGATAGGTTTCTCATTTTATGTGTGTTTTGGGTTTGGATTAACTTATTCCATCTAACTTCTGTCTCATTATAACAATCAACTCCTCCTGTGTCATAAATTTATTAAAAAAATCTTCAATATTCCCACCAAGCTGTTGGATTCGATCTAGTATTTCTTGTTTCATAGTTTATGGGGTATCGAAAACTGCTGCTTCATTAAAACGTTCTTCAATTTTTATGGGAGCAAATGCTTCGATACTTCGTCGCTACTTATTTGCCTGCTATCCGTTTTTACTCCTCGTCCCAATAAAATCGGGACTGTGGGGTAAACACTACTATCAGGGCTAGCCTACTAGGTTCACTCGCATTCGCAAAATACGCTTTCATTCATTTTTCAGTTTTAAATAAATTGGGCAATGGTCCGAATGTTTGGCTTCGGGAAATATGTCTGCATCTAAGAGACGGTCCGAAAGCTTTTCTGATGCAGCAATATAATCAATTCTCCAACCTTTGTTATTGGCTCTAGCATTGGCTCTATAGCTCCACCAACTATAATTGTGTGGACCTTTGTGAAAAAAGCGAAAAGTATCTATAAATCCACTTTCAAAAAATTGATCCATCCATTCTCGTTCCTCTGGCAAAAAGCCAGAAGTCTTTTTGTTTCTAACAGGATCGTGAATGTCAATGGCTTTGTGGCAAATATTGTAATCGCCTGTAAGCAATAACTGTTTTCTTTTCTTTTTTATTTTTTTGATGTAGGCATCAATATCTTCCAAAAATTGCATTTTTACTGCTTGCCTGACATCACCTGAACTTCCTGAAGGAAAATAGATGCTAAAAATACTCAAATCGCCTATATCTGCTCGTAGTACCCTTCCCTCATTGTCATACTGCTCTATGCCCATTCCATAGACTACCTCACTAGGTTCTATTTTACTCAAAATAGCCACCCCACTATAGCCTTTTTTTTGCGCACTATACCAATAGCAGTATTTATAGCCCAATTCATTTAACCGCTTTATTTCGGCTTCTATTTGCTCCTCTTGCGCTTTTATTTCTTGTAAACAAACCACATCAATGTCTTTGCTTTGCAGCCATTCTGCCAAGCCTTTGCGCATAGCTGCTCTTATTCCATTGATATTGTAGGATACAACACTGATTTCTTTGTTCATCTATATCAATTAATCTTTTATCTATTCTGTCTTATAAAAAAGCCCCAAACCATTAATGGTTTGGGGCTTCGGTTATGCTAATAGTTAAAACAAATCAATTTTTGTTTTTGTCATAACAATTTATCAATCGTCAATTTACTCTTTGATGAATTTCTCAATTGATATATTGTTTCCATTGGTGATGTTTACAAAGTAAACACCTGCACTGTAAGCATCTACACTCAAACTCAATTGATTGACACCTTCATTTGTAGCTACTTTGAAGTTTTCTACTACTTTACCAGTAGCATCAACAATTTCTACTCTAACTTGCTCTTCAACAGTTGAGTTGAATACAACAGTCAATGTATTTGAAGCAGGAACTGGAGAAACAGTGATGATACCGAAGTCAGCTCTTCTATCCAATGTGATAACATTAGAGTAAGCAACAGAACCATCGAAATCAACCATTTCCAATCTGTAGATTGCTTTACCAGCTGGAGCTTCAACATCCATAAAGTCATAATTGCTTATGAAGTTGCTGTTACCAGCAGCGTCAACCTTAGCAACTGTTTCAAAAGTAACTCCATCAATAGAACGCTGAACACCGAAGTAACTGCTGTTTTCTTCAGAAGCAGTTGCCCAGAATAAGTAGTTACCTTCTGATTCAACTCTACCATCAAAGCTGTACAATTCAACAGCAGTCTTAGAACAAGCATCAAATGCTTGGTTGATAGAAGCAGAACAGTTGTTGCCATCAGTAGCAGTCAAGTTCAATACACCTGCATCTTCCAATTGGATAACTGGATTATCAGAAGCAGTATAAGTACCATTCAAATCACCAGAAACAGAGTAAGAACCTGTACCTCCAGAGAATGAAATAGTAATCGTTGCTACACCAGTGTTTTCGTTACAATCATAATCGTAGCTAATGCTAACTGGATTGTTAACAGAGAATCCAGAACCAGCAGTTGATAGGTTGAAGCAATCCAAACCACCAACAACAGCTACAGCACTTTGACCAATCAAAGAACTTGGATCTAATCCTACAATTTCAGTTGCATCAATGTTCAAAGAGTGAACAATATAGTTACCAGCCGAAGAAGGCACAGCAAATGTACCAGTAGTATTGATGTCTACAATTGTGTAACCAGCGTCATTTTGAGTCAATACATACAACTGAACATAATCAGAACTTGTATTGAATCCAGCAGCACTTACTTGAATAGTACCAGCAGTACCACAGTAAGAACCAGCAGCATTTGAAGAAACACTACCTGCATTGGCATTACAAGTAGGCTGCACATCTTCCTGCATAATGAATACAGAGTAAGATGGAGCATCACCTACACTTGGAGCATCAGCACAAATCAAACCTTGCATAATTGCATCTTCTACAGCCTCACCAGTTTGCAATACATTGAACAATTGGTTTTCCAACTCAGCTTGTGTACCATAGAAAGAAATTGGGAATACATTGTATAAACCTGTATTAGGACCATAACAACCAGGACCAACACCTCCACCATCAAAGTCTAAAGAAGGATCAGAGAAATCGAATACACCAGTTGTGCTATAGCCTACAATATTAAATCCTGTAGTGTTATTGTTACAATCTAAGTTTGTTGTCAAGAAGTAACCAAATGTATAACCTGGAGCATCTTGGAATCCTACAAACTCCCATCCTTGAACAGTTGCATAAGGATCAACAATCAAATCAGGAA
>JAHDIA010000080.1:0-4958 GCA_020631035.1 Chitinophagales bacterium
GAGTAATTTTTTCCTCATAGTTGAAAAATATTATCTAAAGTTGCAAATTTTTCTTTGAATAAGCTTGATTCCACCAACAAACTACTATTTACCTTGTAATTACGTAAAATTACAAAAAAGGATTTCCCTATAATTCATAACAAAATTATAGATGAACTAATATGTTGATTGTCAGTATATTTTATAAAATCAGCTTATGATTAAAATCTATTTATTAAGGCAATTTGATTGAATTATAACAAGAATATAGAAAAACCAATTGTGTTTAGGCTTTACTAAAACTTGCTCTTAATTGACTTTTATACTTATAAAAGTCACATAAAACACACCTTAGTTTTAGTAGTAAAAAAAGGTTGATTTTTGGGTTTTAATTTTGTCAAAATCACCTACTTATTATTATTTTATAATTAATACTTCAAAGAGACAAATATAGTATACTTTGTTGGATAAATCCAGTAAGTATTTTAAGATAAAAAAATAACTTATCTTATTTAATTCTATATAAGTATTTTATACTGATTTAGAGCAAATTGCTCTTAGATTGAGCTGAACAAGAAAAGTTTAAATACAAGTTATGTTTGCTTGTATTAGGAGTTGATTGATTTGTATATTGTGAATTAAATTATAATTCTGTCATAAAATTAACAATTATAGTTTGAAAATAAAATTCTTCGACTTACAAAAAATGCACATTTTTTTTTTTCACAACCACACCCACCCATAACACACTAGCAATCAAGCATTTAGGCTCACACTTTCATTTATCTTATTTTGGATAAAGGTTTATTTGATTTGAGACGAAGGAGCAAATGATGTAAACTACGCCTGATTGCAATGGATACCCCGGACCTCCAATTTTATTGGAGGGAGGAGTAGTAATGGAAAGCAGGGAGTCACTGTGGTTGAAAGATCAGCATTCCGTCCAAATAAAGAAAATAGTCAATTATATAATAAAAAGAATTTGTTTTTTTTAAAAAAAACTATACCTTTGCACTCCTAAAATTTTTTATTATGTATGCTATAGTTGAGATTAAAGGCCAACAATTAAAAGTTTCTAATGGTCAAGAATTATTTGTAAATAGATTGGATGGTGATGTTGGAAGCAGTGTCAATTTTGACAAAGTTTTGTTGGTAAATAATGGCGGGGCTATTCGTGTTGGGACTCCTACAGTAAGTGGTAGTTCTGTTAGTGGCACCATTGTAGACCATGTTAAAGGAGATAAAGTGATTGTTTTTAAGAAAAAGCGTAGAAAAGGCTTTAAAGTAAAAAAAGGTCACCGTCAAGCATTGACAAAAATCAAAATAGATAGTATTATATAGTCTGTCTAATAATATTCAATAAAAAATAAAAGCATAAAACCATGGCACATAAGAAAGGAGCCGGAAGTAGTAATAATGGTCGTGATAGTAGAAGTAAACGACTTGGAGTAAAAGTATATGGTGGTCAGTTGGCCATTGCAGGTAACATTATTGTTAGACAACGTGGTACTAAGTTTCATCCTGGTCAGGGAGTAGGTATGGGTAAGGACCACACAATTTATGCTAAAGTAGATGGCAAGGTCAACTTTAAAACTGGTCAAAAAAATAGAACTTATATTTCTGTTCTTCCATTAAGTGATGAGGAGTGGGCTGCTTTGGGCTTGCCTCCAAGAGAAGAAGAAGTAACAGCACCTCCTGTTAAGGCTGCTCCTGTCGCAGCTACAGAAGATACTGTTAAAGACGAAGAATAGAGGATAAGCACATAAAATCTATGAAAAAGAAAAAAACCTTAGACCAATGATTGTCTAGGGTTTTTTTTATGTTTGATTTGTAAAAAATGTTAAATAACTAAATGATTAGTTGTATAACTAAATCTTTTGTTTTAGATTTGTAGCATCAAAGAAAAAATGAAATAGAAAAAATTATTTAATTAAATTATAAACTTTTAATCAGATGAAAAATTTAATGACCTTAGCAGTGGCCCTTATGATGACAGTAGGTTTCATTGCTTGTAACCAACAAAGTGCTGCTAGTGGTGAGAAAGAAGCTGCTCAAACTACAACAGCTACTGCTTCAACAGATAATGCAGCTGCTAATGCTACATCAGCTCCTGCAGTAAAGAAACCAGAGGAGAATGCTGTTGATCCTAACTTGCCTAAAACAACTGTTGAATTTGACAAAACAGTTGTTGATTTTGGGGATATTACTCAAGGAGATCAAGTAAGTGATGTAGTTAAGTTCACTAACACTGGTAATGAGCCATTGATTATTTCTAGTGCAAAAGGTTCTTGTGGTTGTACAGTTCCTGAGTGGCCAAAAGCTCCTATTGCTCCAGGCGAAACGGGTGAAATCAAGATTCAGTTCTCTTCTAAAGGTAAGAAAGGTAAGCAAACTAAGACTGTTACCATTCAAGCCAACACTGATCCAAACCCAACTCGTTTGACAGTTAAGTCTAACATTTTGGTTCCTGAAGAGGAAGCGAAGTAATTCAACATTGAATATTAAGCAATTATTAGCATAGAAGAAGCCAGTTCCTAAAGAGCTGGCTTTTTTGTTTTTCCCTCCTTCCCCTGCTTAGGGATTGGCAAACCCTTCTAGTCCCAGGCCAAATAGGGCAAAATCATATTTGGCGGGATCGTTGGGGTCTAAGACTCTTAGTTTTGTTCCTAATTCAAGTGTGGTTTGCCAGTTGGTTTGTTTTCGACTAATGAGTTGTAATTTTCGGGCAACTCGATCAACATGTACATCTAATGGGCATAAAAGCTGAGCTGGTTTGATTTGGTTCCAAATACCAAAGTCTACCCCTTTGTTGTCTTTTCGAACCATCCAACGTAGGAACATACATAATCTTTTACAGGTGGATTTGCGTTGAGGAGTTGCGATGTGTTTTCGGGTTCTTGGGGGGAAATTGGGATCATCACAAAATAGGTTGTGGAATCCAATGAGTGCATTTTCGATATGTGTATCGGTGGGTTGAAGGAATTGGCTAAAGGCAGTTTCGAGGGATTGATTTTGTTGGTAGTACTTTTGTAGGAAATGCAAAAAGTAAAGTGTGTCTGTTGGTTGAAAGGTTCGGTGTTTGAATGTCAGGAATGCCTTGCGGTCTTTTACTTGGTGGTTGATGATGAAGTCGTGTGGACTGTTCTCCATTAATTCAATCAATTTTTTACCACTGTTAATGATTGTTTTGCGTTGTCCCCAAGCGAGTGTGGCTACCCAAAAGCCAATGATTTCTATGTCTTGTTTTTTGGTAAATTGATGGGGCAAGCTAATGGGGTCGGTGTCGATGAAGGTTGTTTGGTTGTATTGTTCGACTTTGGTGTTGAGGAGATTTAAGGATTCAAGATTCAAGATTGAAAATTTAAGATTATTTTTTCACTACAAAAGAAACAAGCAAAGGAATTCTTTCGAATTCCTTTGCTTGTATTTTTTTATGTTATGTTTTAGCCTGCCATGGCTGGGCTCTTTTCTTCGACTTTGTCTATGGCTTGTATTAGATCATTGATGAGGTCTTCAGTATCTTCGATGCCTACACTTAACCTAATGAGGGAATCTGTTACACCTGTTTGGAGTCTTTGTTCCAAGGGTATGGAGGCGTGGGTCATAGTAGCTGGATGGCCAACTAGAGATTCTACCCCACCCAATGATTCTGCTAGGGCAAATATTTTGGTATTCTGCATTAGCTTAATGGCAGCTTCTATGGTATCGTTTTTGAGCGAGAATGACAACATTCCACCAAAGTCTTTCATTTGTTTTTTGGCGATTTCGTGTCCCGAATGCTCTTTAAGTCCTGGATAATGTACTTTGTCTACTTTGGGGTGTGCTTTGAGTGCTTCCGCTACAGCCTTCCCATTTTTGCAATGTTGCGTCATTCGGAGGTGTAGGGTTTTGATGCCTCGAAGTGCGAGGAAACAGTCCATTGGGCCCGATACAGCTCCTGTTGCGTTTTGTAAGAAGTATAGTTTCTCAGCAATTTCTTGTCTATTGCAAATGACTGCCCCCATTACAACATCGGAATGTCCTCCTATGTATTTGGTTGCGGAGTGTACAACCAAATCTGCTCCTAGATCTAGGGGTTGTTGTAAATAAGGGGTGGCGAAAGTATTGTCGACACACACTAAAATATTGTGTTCTTTGGCTATTTGTGTGATTGCCTGAATGTCCACCACATTCATCATTGGATTTGTGGGTGTTTCAAGCCAGATCATTTTGGTATTTTCGTTGATTAGCTCTTTGACACTTTCAGGATTTTGTAAGTTGGCAAAATGGAATTTTAGTCCATATGGCTCAAATATCTTAGTAAATGCTCGATAAGTTCCTCCGTACAAATCGCTTGTTGAAATGAGTTCGTCTCCTGGTTTGAGCATTTTGACGATGGCATCGGTTGCTGCCATTCCACTCCCAAAACAAATACCATATTGACCATTTTCGAGTGCTGCTAAACTTTTTTCGAGTGCAGTTCTTGTTGGGTTTTGGGTACGTGCATATTCATAGCCCAAATGTTCACCAGGTGCTTTTTGGACATAAGTTGAAGTTTGATATATTGGGGTCATAATGGCTCCTGTAGATGGATCAGGTTCTATGCCAGCATGAACTGCTTTTGTGCCAAATTTCATAATTTGATTTTTTTAATATTCATTAAACGAACCATTGAAACCTATTTAAAATAATCTTACCTTTTTTTCATTTTGGGTAGACTTCTCAGGGTTTCAAATCCTTGATTGATGCTTTTTCTCAACTCTAGTGCATCTGCTTCGGTCAATTGTTTTTTCTGAACCATTTGCACTATTTTATCTACGGTACTAACTGATAAATTGTTGAGTTTGGCATCATAGAATTTTTGTTTTTTGATTTCTTTATTGATGCTATTGATTGCTTTTCTGAGGGTCTCAAAATTGCGGGCTTGCCCTAGTTTGTTTTCCCAATTTTGTCCTACTTCTTTCAGGAATTTCTTTTGATTGGTCTGTAGACCTTCTGGC
>JAHDIA010000080.1:4968-13253 GCA_020631035.1 Chitinophagales bacterium
ACTAACTCTTTCTTATCAAAAGTGAATAAATTGTGTGTTCTTTGTTTAGGGAATGTACGTGGATCTAACTTGATATTGCCTTCATCTAGGACTTTTTTCAGAAACTCTTTTTTGACATTGTCTTCTGCGATGGTCCAGACATCCATTTCTTTGGTTTTGACACGTAATCTGACAAGCACCAATTGGTTGACTCCCTCTTGATCTTTTGCCCAGTAGACCAGTTTTTCGGGATTTGCGATTTTTTCATTATCTGGTCTTTTCTCCTTGCCTTTGGGTTCTTTAGGCTTTTTTTCTGACACCTTTTTCTCAGCTATGGGCTTCACCTTGTTTTGCTCTACTGTTTCCTTGGGAACTCTGGTCTGTTTCTTTTCAGCCTTTAGCTTTGGTTCTTCTTTTTTCTTTGGGAACTCTTTTTCTTCTACCTTTTCCTTTTTTCTTTCGGGTGGTCTTTTGTTGACAACTTTCTGAGTAGGCTTTGGCTTTGATTTGTCGTTTTTCACTTTGTCTTTGGTCCGCTCTTCTTTGGATTTGGGCGAGCCAAGTGTTTTGTCCGATTTAGTTACATTTTTGTCTTTCCCACTTGCATTCTTATTGCCAGTTTTTTTGGGATTTCGCCCACTTGCTTTATTAGGTTCTCCCGCCGTAGTACTTCTTGCCTTATTTCCGTCTGTTTTATCTGATTCTGAGGTAGATTCTTGTTGATTGGTTTTGTCTTTGACAATGTTTTTAACTTGTATGCCTCGATCATTGACAATCAATTTACATTCAATGGGTAAATTGACTTTAATCTCCGATTTTTTGATGTTTAATTGTTTTTTGTCGAAAGGCAAATCTACTTCAATTTTGTCTACTTTTATACTGCCTCCTTGATCGTCTAAATAGCTTATTTTTCCATAGTAAGACTGTGCTTTGTGTAGACTCAACAATTTTTTGTACAAATCCAACTGTTTCTTTATGTTGCTTGTATCTTTATCACTTCCACCTGATTTTTTCCCATCGCTGAGACTAATTTTGTTGGCAGATAAAAAATCATTTAATTTCATAAAAGATTCTTTCGCTCCCACCTTAATATTGGCAGCATAAGGACCTTTTTTGTTGGTTTTCTTCTCATAGACAACCTTCATTTGAGATTCTGGGTACTTGCCCTCTTCAAAACCTGCCAAAAAGAAAAAGATGGTACTTTCATCTTCTTGAATAATGGCTCCATAGCCTTTTTGGTCATCAAACCAATCTATTGTTCCTGCAAACATTTCTTTGCCTGTCCAAATCTTGGTTTCCTCTTTTTCTTCCTTAACCAACTGAATGTCTGAGGCAAAAGTTTTGTTGTCGTCATTGATTCTGATTTGGAATTCGACTCGGTCGCTTTCTTCCACATTGAGTTGTGAACGATTAAAGTATACCTCTTCCTCTTTTCCATTTAAACTAATGTAGCCTATCCCTTTTTGTTTGTCAAAAGAGCTTATTAATCCCACATAGCGAGCATTGCCATAACCCAATTTTCGTCTTAGCTCATTGAACAACTCTTGTGCGGTTTCTTCTATACCAGCATTGATGCCCAATTCGGGAAGAACCAAGTGTTTTTCACCAGCAATCATTGGTATTCCCCCTTTGAATAAGCGTTGGGGATTGGCTTCTCTTTTGACCCAAGGATGCATTCCCTGATAGTCTGAAAAGTTGTCATTGCTGATAACTTTGGACTTGTATCGATTGGCTATTGATAGCACAAAAGAATCGGCTTTGATGCCTCCAGTAACTTGGTAAAAGAAGTCCTTATACTCTCCTAAAAGTTGATTGTAAATTATTTTTTCTTCTTCAGGTAAGCTATAAGCAGTATTGGCATCAAAGATGCACTGAAAACTACGTTTACTATCTAGTAGGACATTGAGTAATTTGAGTAATGTATCTAGCGATACTGCTGCATTATACTCATTTTTCTTGCTCGTTCTGATGCTTTTGTTGGCAACATGCCAGTTACACACATTGGTTGCATCAATTACATAGTCTATCTTTTTTTTATCCGTATTCCGGGTAGTCATTGTATAATACTGTTTTTCTAATGAATGAATACCCTTTGTGCTATGTGTTTTTAGAGATGATTTAGGGGGAAGTTGAATTATTGATTTTTCCTATACACTAATTCCTACAACAAATCCTTTTTATAGTTTTCTTGGCAAAGAATTGCAATAAATAATATATAATTTACCAAGTAGTTATTGTCTATTTTTATTTGTTTTTATTTTTTCTCATCTAAATCTTTACTCTGCTACACTTTTTCAAACAAAGGGTTAATTTTTTGTGCAATGATACAACTAAATTTTTGTCCAATTACATTTTGTACAAAATTTTTAATTGTCTCATATACAGACCTATATAGCCCATTTTTGCACCTAATTTGAGAATTATTTGAAGGATTTCTCTCCTTCACTTTTTCCCAAAGACTAATTCTAATACAAAAATACACTAATTACGTCTAATTATAAACGTTTTTTTTTCAATTGTGTTTTAAAACACCTAGTTTAAAAATTAAGTTCCCGACCTCAGTCGTCGAAAACAATGCTTCGATGGGCACCATCACAAAAAGGTTTTAACACCTAGTTTAAAAATTAAGTTCCCGACCTCAGTCGTCGAAAACAATGCTTCGATGGGCACCATCACAAAAAGGTTTGTTGGCAGAGGCTCCACAACGGCAAAAAGCAGTTCTTTTGGTTTTTTGAATGAGTTTGCCCTCTTTGTCTTTTATACTAATGTCTCCGTAGACCATTAAGGGACCATTGGGAATGACTTCCACATCGGGTGTCCCTTCTATTGGTGTGGCATCCCAAGTTTCGTCTTTCTCTTCTTCATTGTACTCCAAACTAAGGGCACCTGAAGGGCATTTTTCTACCTGTTCAACAATTTGTTCTGTTGTTGCTCCAGTCATATCAACCCAGGGGCGTTCTTGGGGTTTAAATACTTCTGAAAGTCCCTTGGCACATTTGCCACAATGTATGCACAAATCGGCTTGCCAAATAACTGTAATCTCGTCGTTGGTGTATTTTTTTATTTTGTCCATTTGAGGGGGGTTTTAGAGTTTGTTAGCTTTTGGGTAACTTTGTGTTTTAAATTCAACATCACTTAACTAAATCTTGCTCTATGCAGCGTTCACAATCTCTCGTTTTCGTCCTTTTGTTCTTTGTATTTGGATTCTTTGCTTGTCAAAACAATGCTGGTAGTGGTGCTTCTAAAAACTTTGCCCCTTTAAATGAAGCAGAATACACCTACTTTAGTACTGACTTCAAACCAGCATCGCTCAATGAGCAGTTTAAATTAGAGAAAATAACGGAAAAATCCTACAATGAACGGTACAATAATAAGCCTGCCAACTACAAACTCAAGGCATATAAAATCATCCGTCAAGGCGATTCGGCTGCATCCGCTCTGTTGATTGAAATGGATACAGATCGTGCACAATCTTCACTTACAGGGAAAGCCAAACGCAAAAATGACAAACAATTTATCTGTATTCCCTCTTCTAAATCTGACTCAAACTTGTTTAAGCAATACGATGCTCAAACCCGCAATATGGGTTATAAAGATGCAGAAGTTTATACTTCGTTTATCACTCAAGTTTTGGCAGAGCTTTATTTGTAAATATAAGATGTATTATGGTGCAACGTGCGTGATACTAGGCGGCGTTCTCCCTGGTTAACCAGCGCATACTTTATTCCTTGCACCCAGGTTCGTCCTCCCGCTCGTCCGACGCTTCCTTCCCACTTGTGGCTCCCTCCAAAGGAGGGATTTTTGAGATTGGTAAGGGGACGATAAGCTATTTTATTTAGTGAAGCAATACTTTGGTTGTATATACATTCTCTTCTGTAATTACTTTGACTATGTAGTAGGTTTTTGCCCAATCTTGTCCGTCAATTTGGAGATTATTGATGTGATTGAAATTCGCTTGATAGACTTGTCTGCCATTCAAACTGTATACTTCTACTTGTTTGATTCCTTCTTCCATTTGGATATTGAATTGGCTGTTTGTTGGATTGGGGAACAATTTTCCTACTAGGTCTAAGCTGGCAAATCCGCTTAGTTCTACTTGATCTGGTCCCCATAAAATGATTTGTTCTGAAGCAGAGGTTTGGTGTTCTGCCAACAAAAATCCGTTTCCATCGTGATCCAATACCACATTGGTTCTTTTGATGGGGTAACCTCCCAATACTGCATCGCTGATCCAAGCACCTGTCATATTGGAGATGTATAAAAAGCTTTCGTCTTCATCTATTAGGGCAATGTGGACTTTTCCATCTCTGTCTAAAAACAAAGATTGTGGATTTAAGTCTGGCGCATCAGCAATTACGACCTGGCTATCCCAGGAGTTGTTGTCTCCTTCAAATGGTTTTTTGGTGTAGACTACCCGCATATTGTTGCTGCCATCGTTGCCTGCATATACCAAATGTACTTGATCTTCTACTACTTTGAGTAATAGGTCTGTATCGCTTTGATTGGGCGACTGGGCAATGGGACTGTAATACCATTGATTGTCTTCTTGCTTGACAATGTATTGAATCTTGTAATTGGTTTGTCCAGCAGGACCTGCATAAGCCACCAAGGGTTGGCCTTTGCTATTGGCAGCTACCTTGGGACGGGTTAGTTCTGGTGCGCCAACATTGGAAAACAGCATTTCTTCTACTTGTGGGGCATATTGTAGTTCGTTGTACCAATAAGCGGTACTGGTATAATATACTTTGTATTTTTCGTCATCATTGAGTCCTACCCAGGTAAAATGGGCAACGCCTCCTTCTCCGATGCTCATATGTGGAGCGTGTACTTCTTCTTCTCCATTGGTGAGTTGGAATTCCTCTTCACTATTGGGCGTAATCAATCTTACGAATAGGGTGTTTAGGTCATTTATTTTTTTGAGATAGCTTACAAAAATGGAATCTGTCCCCCAAACACCTATCTGAGCGTCTATTACAGAATCGTCTTGCTGGTTGATTTGGACTGGAGCATCCCATTTGCCCTCTGCTGAACGGCGTAGATACCACAATTCAAATAAATCGTTGTTGTCTTGTTGGTAAATGAGGTGTATTTGACCTGCTTCATCCAATACCATTGCTTGTTGACTTACGTATTTGTCCATAGTATTGTCTGTGAGGAAATTGAGGTCGGCATTGGTCCACTGGGCAGAAAGTGCCAAGGAAGATAAGCCCCAAAGGGCTGTAACAGCTAGGTAGGTAAAAAATTTCATGATGGAGGTTTTATAAAAAATAAAGCCAAACAATTGGCTTCTCTTTTATACTTTGTTGATAATCAAGAGGTTTCATTTTTTGATAAAAAAAGCGAACTGTGTCCCTTGGAATACTGTTTTTTGCGTGTTCTGCGAAGGCGACTGCACTTTTTAAACTAGCCTTGATAGTAGCGGTTAGCTCCCGTAGTTGGCTAGCCCTAACAGGTTTTGAAAACCTGTTAGGGCAGCCAAACTACGGGACTAAAAGCGGATAGCAAGCAAATAAGTAGCGACGAAGCTCCCAAATATTTGCTCCTAAAAAAGTGTTAAAAACAAATTTGTGGGGTTTTTCTTTAAACTCTTTGTATGGAGAGCTCTCTAATCAGCATATCACATTTGAGTGATACATTATTTTTGAAATAAAACACTTTTAAGATGAAAAATATATTGAGCTTGATGATTTGTTGTATGATGGTATTGGGATTGAATCAATCATTGTCGGCACAACAAACGCAAAAAAATGATAGAGGTTCTCTTTTTGAAATGTTTAAGAAGAACCAGGCTGAGAAAAAAGAGGTCAAAAAGGTTGAAAAACTTGAAATTGACTCAAGAGTTGCCAAGTATGTGAAAAATGAGGATGCAACTCCTACTAAAAAGAGCAAAGTATTGAAAAAGAATGATCAGATTGAGACAAGGTCTGTAGAACAAACGCCTAGGTATCGTAAGGTTAAGCAATTGCCTAAAGCTAAGGCTAAAAAGAAGTTGGAAAGAAACCATTTGCCAAATCAAGCGGCTGAAAATGCGCACAAAAGAGGAGATGTTTTGAGAAGTAAGAAAATGGCGAAAAAAAGTACTACTAAGGTAACAAAGTTTGAGCGTCCTGCTACTGCTACTAAAGTTGGTAAAGCTCCTTCTAAATACAATAATAGTAAGGCTGCTCCTGCTAGAACTTGCGGTAATGCAAAAGGTAGTTGTTGTAGTAGCTCGAATGGTACCAAAGCAGCGAAAGGTTTGAATGGTAAGGTGCAAAAGCCTAATAGTAAAAGTAAAGTTTGTGCTAAGACTTGTACGAAGGCTGGTACTTGTGGTGGGAAATAATAATAGAATGTGACAGGCTTTGACTTGTCTGATATATATATAATGAAAGCGGCTATCTTGAGGATGGCCGCTTTTTTTGTTTTTTGCCTTTTGCCTGGTGGGGCGCGTGGAGACAAGGCTTGCCTTGTCTGTACGGGGGATTTTTTCTTGGAGTATGCCTTTTGCCTTGGGGGGCGTGGAGACAAGGCATGCCTTGTCTGTACGGGGATTTGATATAAAGCAGCTATCTTGGGGATAGCCGCTTTTTTTGTTTTTTCTTGGAGTATGCCTTTTGCCTTGGGGAGCGTGGAGACAAGGCATGCCTTGTCTGTACGGGGATTATTGTGAGAATCGGGTTCGCCAGGAAAAGCCGAAATCTATGAAGTAGTATTCGTCGAAGAAGTCGGAATTGGTGCCTGCTGAGATGTCGAGTTGAAGGTCGGGATTGACTAGGTATCCGAGTCCAAAGTCGAAGTTGTTGCCCCAGGATTTGAGTCCGTCTTCGATGAGGGGTACGGTTCCGTAGTATTCAACAAATCCTCCAAGTTTGGGGATGATGTCGAAGGAGAGATTGACAATGTATAAGCCTGAGACGTTTTCGCTGTTTCCGCTCCAGTCGAGTCCTGTATTGAGGGTGAGGCTGAATGGTCCTGCTAGTTTGGTTGCGGCTGCTATTAGGAGTCTTGAGCCAATGGTGTTGTTTTTGAAGTCGTCGCTGAGTAGGTTGAGTTTGAGGCGGTATTGAAAGCAAACGGGAATGGCTCCTTGGGAGAGGTTGACCCGCATTCCAAATTGGGTGTTGTTGATGCCGCTGCGGGTTTCTTCATCACCATTGTATTTTTCTTTGAATGAAGCATATCCTAAAACTGCGCTGAGTTCGAAGGTTTCGGTGACTCCGTATCGGGTAATTAGGATGGGCGATATGCCTGTGGTGGTTAGTTCTGTTCCGTCGTCAAAGGGTAGTTTGGCTCGGTCGAAGGTGATTCCTGGTTGGAATTGTAGGACGTTTTTGCCTGTGGTAAAGCAGCCGATGGCTTGTCCTGGGCGTCCTGTTCGGATGGTTTCGCCGTATTGGGCTGAGAGTGTTAGGCTGAATAGGATTAGTATGAGGCTTAGTATTTTTTGCATTTTTGGTATTTTTTAGTTGCAAACTTAAAACAAGACCCTAAAAATACCAAAACCAGATGGTTGGTTTGCCATTTCTTGGGGGCTGCGTTCTTCTTGGTGGGATGGGGAGCCAAGGCATGCCTTGGCTCTACGGGGATTTGTAAAACCAGCCAGCCTAAGGGAAGGACTGGCTGGGTATTGATAGAATAACCGCAAACTGCAAATATGTTTTTTTGTTTATTGGTGTTTTTAGAGACCTTGCTTGCAAGGTCTTTACTGTTTTTTAGAGACCTTGCTTGCAAGGTCTTTACTGTTTTTTAGAGACCTTGCTTGTAAGGTCTTTTGCTGTTTTAAAACAGCGTACACGCCCTAAACAATGATAACAAGCAAGGGACGTGCACGCTTTTGTTTTTTTCCTCCCCTTCTGCGGCTCCTCGGAACGGCGAACCGTTCCAGAGAAGGGGATTTTAGCGAAGGGCTTGTAGGAGTCTGGCTTCTCTTTGGGCGGACTCTTCTTTTTCTTGTTTTTCTAGGTCGTTGATTTGGGCAGCTATGATGTAGTTGTGGCTGCTCACTTTGCTTGGTATGTGGAATAAATCGAATAGTGCCCAGAATCCGAGACCGCCTAGGGTAATCCAGTATAAAATTTGTAGTCCCCATTTGCCTAGATAGGCGTAGTGGCAGCCAAAGAAAAACCAGCATGCGTAAGCTGTTCCTGTAGATTTTAATTCTGAAAATAAAAAGTGCTTGTTCATGGTTTTAAGATTTTATGTTTTAATATTTTTTTATACATTGGCTTTAAGTTGCAAACTTAAAGCTACGAGAGTTTTATTTTTTTATATTGGCTTTAAGTTGCAAACTTAAAGCTACGAGAGTTTTATTTTTTTATATTGGC
>JAHDIA010000825.1 GCA_020631035.1 Chitinophagales bacterium
ACAAGCAAACAATGTTCAATGGTTGAAGGCATTAATTTGGGCAGACCATCACGAACGTTTTGAACGTATGAATGCGGCAATTAAACTTGCCCAACAAAGCGAGCTTGATTACCACACTGCCAATACCACCCAAGATTTTGATGCAATAGTCGCACAAATTCCCCAAGAGGAAGCTCTTTGCATTTTCCATACACACGTACTCTATCAATTTTCCCAAGATGCCAGACTTGAGTTTTGGAATTGGTTGGATGAATTGGGACAAAAAAGAGATTTTTATTATTTAGGTGTTGAAGGTTTTAAACCTTGGAGAGAAAAATTTAAAACCAAAGATACACCAGTTGTTTTAACAACTTATAAAAATGGAAACAAAACCGAAAAGCTGATGGCAATTACGACAGGACACGCTGATTGCATTGAATGGAAATAAACAAAATGCATTTACATCTCAAAGCAACACATATTTTCTAATAAAAAAAATGTGTCGCTTTTTGCAACCTAAGTTTAGATTTATACGTCAATAAAGTATACGGAAGCCATGTATGCCAATTGCCTTACGGCATATCACTCTCCATCAAGCTTTATAAACAAATTTTAAACTGACGTGCTATGAATGTATATGCATTTATTACTCCTACAGTTTTAGTATTGCTATTTTTAGAATTGGTTTATTGTGTCAAAACAAAAAATGGCAAATACTCTTTCCAAGATACCATCACCAATTTGGGGACGGGCATTGGCAATCAATGCGTGAATTTAGCAGTTGCCTTTTTTGTTTACAAATGGTATGGCTGGTTGTTCCAATTTGCGCCTTGGGAAATTCCTGCTACTTGGTATTCTTTGTTTATTTTATTGGTCTTGCAAGACTTCATTTTTTATTGGTTTCATAGGGCAGGACACACCATCAATGTTTTTTGGGCAGCCCATATGCCACACCACTCTTCCGAAGAAATGAATTTATCGGTAGGAGTCCGAGCAAGTTTTACGCAAAGACTTTTTCAATTTTTGTTCTTCGACTGGGTCTTGGTCCTAATTGGTTATTCTCCAGAAATGGTCTACACTATGGCAGCCGTTCATTTGTTGATTGGTTACTGGCACCATACTCAACTCATCAAACGATTGGGTTGGTTTGAAAAATACTTTGTAACACCTTCACATCACCGAGTACACCACGGAGTGAATCCACAATACATTGATAAGAACTACTCCGAGTTTTTAATCATATGGGATAAAATCTTTGGCACCTTTGAGGAAGAGCAAGAAGAAGTGTGCTATGGTATTACACATCCGCCTCGTACTTGGGACCCCATTTTCATCAATTTTCAATACTGGAAGCAACTCTGGCAAGATGCGGTAGCCGCTCCTTATTGGTGGGACAAAATACGCTTGTGGTTTATGCCTTTGGGCTGGCGTCCAAGAGGTTTGGAAGATGAGGAGACTCTCAAACAAAAAGCTTACCAAACAATAGGCTATACCAAGGATGAACAAGAAAAATACTACAGCCAACAGTTTGAAAATGCCAAGCCTTATTTAACTGTTCAGGTCGTTTTGGGTTTGATATTTCTGTTTTTCACCATCGACCAATCAATGCCTTTGTCGCCCATTGACCGTTTGGTGATGTCGGCTGGTATCTTTTTAATGATTATTAGTTGGGGAGGTATTTTACAAGCGAAAAAATGGGCGGTTCCTATGGAAGTAAGCCGCTTATTGTTTATGGGTCTTGCAATGACCATTGTACTCAACAACGCAGGTATGGTCCATTGGACAGGCTGGTCTACCATTGTGATTTCCCTTATTGTAGGTCTGAGTATTTTGTTTGTCTCTTTCAAATTCCATACCGAACGGCTCGAAGAATGTATCCCTATTGCTTAAACCCTCTAATTGCCCCACAAAATGAAAAATATAGTATGGATTGTTTGTTTGTTGCTTACCTTATCCAGTTGTAGTAGAAAGATTGTCAGCATCAATCCACACAATACAGAAGTAAATGGTCTACTTGAAGATTTTCAGGAGGTAGACATTGTCAATTTGTTTTTTGTACACGGAACAGGGAGCAAAGCAAGCAATACCTTTGACGATTTTGCCTTTGACCTAGCCCAAAATATGGGATTTCAGTTTGA
>JAHDIA010000081.1 GCA_020631035.1 Chitinophagales bacterium
AAAGAGAGCCGATTCTACGCTGGATAGTAGCGGTTGCCATGCAAAAGCGGATAGCTAGGAGACACCCACCCACGAAGCACCCAATGTTCCGTCCTAAAAAAAAATTCACTTTTTTTTCAAAAAAACACTTGCATTTTACAAACGATTGCATTGTATATATGAAATGAATAAGTTTTTGGATTCATAAAGGGGTGGCGTAGATTCCCCCACGTCACTCCTCTTTTTCACACCTTGACTCTGCCTAGCATTTTGATTGTATATTATGGTAGAATTCATTCGAGATTTTTTGACCTTTAACAAACGTGACCGAAATGGGATTTTGTTTTTGGTATTGATTGTATTGGGCATTTATGGAGTGCGCTGGACTTGGAACAATCTGCCTCAACAAATAGAAGAAAATGCCCTTGTATTTACAGATAGATTTGATTATTTGCTTGAAGAAAAAGATAAGGATAACAAATACAAAACTGGCAATACAGAAGAAGGCTCCAATCCATTTAAATTTAAAAATGGATATAAAAAGACTTATAATTCCTATTCTAAAAACAAGGATTCCAAATTTAAAAAAGACAAGGACAAAAATTACAACTCCTACTCAAAAAACAACAATTCTAAATTTAAAACCCAATCAAAAAACTCATATCCTTACAACAAAAATGAGTACCCCAATTGGACAAAAGACAAAAACGAACAAACACACAAATATGATGTAAATAAAGACCAGTCAAGCAATTCGTCTTCGAGTGAAGACACCACACGCTATGCCAAGCCCAAAGCAATCAAATTAACCATTAATCAAAGTTTCGACCCCAACCAACTCGATTACGATCAAGCATTGGCAATGGGGTTACCAGAAAAACTTTGCCAAACCCTCGACCGTTACCTCAGCAAAAACGGCAAGTTCTACAAAACCGAAGACCTCAAAAAAATCTACGGAATGACTGATGAGTTCTACAATCAAATGGAAGCCTACATCGCCATTCCTAAAAAGGAAAAACCCAAACCACCACCCAAAGAAAAAATCATTTTACCCCTCAATACCGCCTCCACTGACGAACTCCAACAAATCGACGGTGTAGGGGAGTATTTTGCCAGTGCCATTGTCAAATACCGCAACTTATTGGGCGGCTATTCCCACATCGACCAACTGCTCGAAGTCTACCATATGGATGAAGAACGCCTTGCTCCCCTTCGCCCCTATTTATCCATCAATACAGACAACATCCGTAAAATCAATCTAAATACTGCCAAAGAAAAAGACCTCACCCAACATCCATATATGGACTACAAAACTGCCAAACACATCATAAAATTGCGTAGGCAACATGGCCCCTTTACCGACCTTGAGCCGCTACGGAATACCCCTGTGATTGATTCGGTTTTGTTTGAGCAAATTGCGCCTTATTTATCGGTTGAGTGACGGCTGTGTAATGCAGTTTTTAATTTGTTTAAATTTCCTTACCTTTAGGTAAATCAATGAAGCTAAATAATGATAACCTATATCAAAATAGATGGTTTTAAATCTTTTAAAGATTTTGAAATGGGATTTACTCCTTCCACTGTTGTAGCTGGTGTGAATGCTTCAGGCAAAAGCAACTTATTTGATGCATTAAAATTGTTGGTACAGAGCTATCATTTTCACAATTGGGCATTACGACCAAACCTGAAAGCATTTCTAAACCAAAAGATGAAATAAAAAACGCCATCCGCATGGCTTACAAAAGATATTTAGGTAGACGCAAAAACCCTGACATTAGTGAGCTTTATCTTCCTATTGGACAAATGAACTATATCATTGACTAATTCTCTACAGACGCAAATCAATCGCTTCACTCTCCAATCCCAATACTCCAAATACACTTTTCTCCCAAAAAATGACTATTTTGGAGAAAAGTCAGTGATACATTCATATGAAAGAAACAAGCATTTGCTTCAAGCAGGCATCAAAACCTTATTTTCTACCACCTCCGATTTGGAGACGTTGGAATTTTAGGCTACAATTACAATCTTGGATCAACCGCTTCACTCTCCAATGCCAATACCCCAAACACACTTTCATGTGTGCGTCGCAAAGGTTGTTTGCCTACAAAACGTTCCAATCCTTCGATGCCCAAAGCAAACTCCCGCAATGCCAAGGAACGTTTTCTCAAAAGCCCACGTTTTTTGAGTCGTTTTAGGTGTTCGGGCGTATCATATTCTGGTCCGTAAATGATGCGCAAATACTCCTTACCTCGACATTTGATGGCAGGCTGCAACAAACCTCGCTTGCCATAGGCAACAAAGTCCATTGGCTTGATGACCATTCCTTCCCCACCTTTCTCGGTTAACTCCAACCACCACTGTATGACAGCCTCCACAGAAGCGTCATCGGCACAATCTACAATTTTGTAGGGTGTCGCATAAAACAATTGACTGCTTGCCTCACAAATCGCACCTATGTTTTCGATATGCCATTGATGGGTTTTGTCGCTATGTACTGCCCCTTCCGTTGCTAAAATATGGAAAGGAGCCAAACGAAAATCCGACAAATCTTTGACCTCCCAACAATATTGTTGATAGGCTTTTATGTATTGTCCAATTGATGCTTGTTTGTTGGCAAACTTTTCAACATAAGCCTCCACCCCACCAATGCCCCTCGCTTGGGTTTGCTCCAAAGCTCGTACTACTGCTGGCAAAGCATTGGATGCTGCGGCTCCTACTGATGCATATTGGTCCTTGAGCAATGATTGTGCCTTAGCCGACCACGGCATCAACTCTGTATCCAGACAAACCCAAGAGGTTTCAAACTTTTCCCAAAAATTGCCCTTTGTCAATTCGTCCCTGACGGTTTCCAAAAATCGTTGCTCCAAATTGGCATCATTGAAAAAGTTGCGCCCTGTTCGGGTATAACATACGCCTATGCCTTCATTGACTATTCCAAATTTTTCGGCAACTGTTTCTTCGTCTTTACAGACAATCACGACCGCTCTAGAACCCATATGTTTTTCTTCGCAGACAATTTGTGCTATACCCTTATTACGATAATAATCAATGGCTTCTTTTGGGTGTTCCAAATAGTCAGGCAATTCGCTGGTTTCACAAGGCGACATTGTGGGTGGCAAATAAATCAACCACTTGGGATTGATGGCAAAGCGACTCATCACCTCCAAAGCAGCAATCGAGTTTTCTTCCTTGATGGTGATATTGTTTCTCAAGCGTGTCTGGACAATTCTCTTACCAATCACATCTTCTATGTTCAACAAATCATCATATACTTGTTGATTCGACAAACTGGTTTCCATACCTTCTTTAATCAAAGGCTTGGCTGGTTCACAGTACACTTTATGTGCTGGAACCGAGACCAATATTTCTTCTGGATAACGCAAAGCAGTCAACTTGCCTCCAAACACACAGCCTGTATCAATGTCAATGGTCCGATTGAACCACTCTGCTTCGGGAACAGGTGTATGCCCATAAACGACCTTGGCATATCCACGATACTCCGATGCCCAGTCGTAGCGAACGGGCAAACCGAATTCGTCTATCTCACCAGTGGTTTCTCCATACAAACAAAACGAACGCACTACACCAGAACCTCGTCCTTGCATCTCTTCTCGTATCCCTGCATGGGCAACGACCAATTTGCCGTCGTCCAAGACATAGTGGCTAATCAAACTGTATAAAAACTCTCGAACAATTTCTTTGAACTCGTCTGTCTCCTTTTCCAATTGTTCCATTGTCTCAGCGAGTCCATGTTGCAAACTCACATTCTTGCCACTCAATTTCTTTTGCAATTTTAAATCGTGGTTTCCAGGCACACAAATCGCCACCCCATCATTGAGCATACTCATTGCCAAGCGTAGTACATCTGGAGAATTAGGTCCACGGTCTACCAAGTCACCCAAAAAGATAACTTGTCTATTTTCGGGGTGACTGACTTTGAATCCAAAGTTGGTATTGTCTGTTGCTATTCTCTCTACCACATAGTCCATTTTCTCCAACAACTCTAAGAGTTCGTCAAAGCATCCGTGAATATCTCCTATGATGTCAAATGGTCCGTGTTCCTCTTTTTTATTGTTGTAGAGTTTTTCTCTTTCGATGCCTGTGACAGCTTCAATTTCTTCGACCGAATCAAAGCGATAGATTCTTCTAAAACCCTCTCGTTTTAGGCTACGAAATGCGTCCTTTAACTGACTGTGTTGTTGCCGAATGACATGATTCCCCATTTCTGCTCGATCGCTTCTCAATTTGTTTCTTTCCTTGGCAATTTTAGGTGGTGTATTCAATACAATGGCAACGGGTAAACAATGGAATTCCCTTGCCAAAGCAATCAAGTTTCTTCTAGCTGACTTTTGTACATTGGTGGCATCCACGACCGTCAACAAACCATTTTTAAGCCGCTTCCTAATGATAAAGTCTAGCAACTCAAAAGCGTCTTTGTTGGCGTTCAAACTATTTTCATCATCCGATACAATGCCTCGGCAAATATCTGAGGAAACGATTTCAGTTGACTTAAAATGTTTTTTGGCAAAGGTACTTTTGCCTGCTCCTGATGTACCTATCAACAACACCAAGGACAATTCTGGTATCTTAACTTGCATAACTAAACACACCCATTTGTGAAGGGGCTCCATATTGTTCGTCTTCTTCCCCTATTGGTTCAAAGCTCACAGTATAATTGTTTTTTTGAGCAATAGCCGTTGCCCAATCTTGAAATTCTTTTCTGGTCCACTCAAAGCGGTGGTCGCTGTGTCGCATCGCTCCCTCCTTTAAATTGGGGAACAATGCATTGTACTCTCCATTGGGAGTCGTAATGACGACGCTTTTGGGTCTGGCGATTTCAAAAATCACTCTTTCAAATGACTTCAATCTATTCTCATCCAAATGTTCAATTACTTCAACTATGGCAGCTGCGTCATAACCTAGCAAACGGGTATCGCTATACAAAAGTGAACCCTGAAAAAGTTGAATGCGCTCTTTTTGTTTGGGTGCCATATCGTCGTAATACAATTTGTCTTTTGCTTTTTTGAGTTCGCTAAAAGACACATCCATTCCTGTTATTTTTTTAAATTGTTTTTGCTTCAACAATAGGCGCAACAATTTCCCTTCACCACAACCCAAGTCCAACACACTTTCTGCATTTGTCTCTAAAAGTTTCTCGACAACCTTATACAATCTTTTTTGGTGTAGGGTTTTTCTTTTCACCATTTCTTCATGTGTCTCTACTATGCCAGCTTCTGCTGTTTCATTCCCATCTTTTTCGATGAGGCGTTCCAATGCTTGTCTCGAAAGTGATTTTAAATTAAACAAATAACGTTCGGCAATTTGTTTGCGTTCGGGATGTTCTTGCAACCAATCCCCCCCTCTTGCTACCAATTTGTCGATTTCGTTTTTCCCAACATAATAATGCTTATCATTGTCCAAAACGGGAATCAATACATACAAATGAGTAAGCAATTCTTGTAAGGTTAATTCATTTTTCAAATACAAAGTATAGTATTTACTTTCTCCCCAAGATTCAAATTTAGCATCTAGGATGTGGCGTTCCAATTGCACTTTATAACCCAATGGCTCAAACAATTTCTGAATCAAAATGGCACCACCTATGGGAGCGGGCAATACCGAAATTTTCACTTCAAAGGGCATCTTAACTCCTAACAATTCTGGACGGTCTTTGCAACGCCCATTCAATGCCGATGATAGGGTTTTGGAAATGCCTACACTCATAAAAGAAGAGGCAACATAAATACGGTCATTCACATAATGCCCCAAGGCAAAACCTTTGCCAGATAAATTCCGCCCTCCCTTGACCAATTCTATGGGATCAATGTCTAAAAGCAAACAAAACTTTACTTTCTCCTCTGTCAATTCAGGATAAAAAACATGTACTTGTCCGTGCGACAAATCAAAGGACTGAAACTTGTCAGGATGTTTGTGCAATAAGTAACCCAAATCACTAGTCGGCTGATGGGTTGTGGTTATTTCTAGTAACATGTACGCTGTTTTTTGTTTATTTCACTTTGGCTAAGACTGTCTCAACTTCAGAATAGGTTTTTAGACAGGTTCTAACCAATATATAATGAGATTGTGGGCTTTATAGTTCCGTAAAAGTTCTGAATTGTAAATTGTGAGGGGAAATACAAATTGTGAATTGCAAGTTATAAATCGTGAATTGGGCAAAATGGTCTGTTAATTTACAATCCATAATTTACCATTTATAATTCTACATGGGACGGAACGTTAGGGGCTTCGTGGGTGGGTGTCTCCTGGCTATCCGCTGCTACTCCCGTTGGTTTGGAAACCTGTCAGGTTTATACCAAACCAACGGGGGTATCCGCTACTATCCAGCGTAGGCATCGCTTCTTGGGGTGCTGCGTTTTTTCTTTTTTCCATCCGCATCACGCCTTGCTTTTTCGCCCGTTATGTGGAGAAAATTCGTGAATTTTCTCTACGTATTTTTTTCGACCATTTACCATCTTAGAATTAAAAAATTCACCAATTTATAATTTACAACTCACATAAAAAAAGGGCCTCTGTGTATACACACAAAGACCCCGTAAAGAGAGACGAGCAGTTGCCGACCAAACAACAAAAATGCTCTCTGTTCGGTACTGTGAGCTTACACTACAGTACATTTTTTACACTAAAATTATGATGAAATCAAATTTACTTTTTCGTTTGTAATCGTGGTAGGATATGATGAAATTAAATTTACTTTTTCGTTTGTAATCGTGGTAAGAAAGAAAAGGAAGTGCGCCTAGAACATAACTCCAAAATCTAAGCACACTTACCTTTTAAAAACAAAAACTAATTCACATTTTAAACCAATACAATAAAAAAACCTATTTTTCAATCTTTTTTTGCCCAAATTGCTTGTTTCTATTTTTACAATTTGCTTGATGTATTTTGATCTCTGACAAACAATTCTATATTTACTGCATCATTGTCAGGATAGCTGTCAATGGTCTGATTGGGTTGACTGGTCCAAACTTTGATTGTATAATCACCTGCTTCAACAAAGTCATAGAAACCAATCAAGACATCTCCAAAAGAACCACTATTCAATGGTCCGACAAATGTGTAAGGTGTTTGCAGTTCACCATTGATTGACCAATTGATCGTAGCAGATTCTAATAGACTACTACCAAAATTTTGAATACTGATGGCAATGTCTTGTTCTCCCACACTAAAAGTATTGGCGGGCAAAACCAATTGACTTATCCCTGCATCATTGTCTTGTTTGTTTTGGGCAAAAGCGGTGGCAAATGCCAATGCCCATAATAATATGAACAACAAAATTTGCTTGACAAATTGTATGTTTATTTTTGATGATGATTGATACATTTTTCTTGCATTTAATGATGAATGTGTTGTTGTGTTAAAAAAGCAAGCCAGCAGACATACCATTGGTAATTACACACAAGAGTGTATTCAGATATATTTCACTAAAATTCTCATGGCTACTATGCCTTGATTGTTTGCAATGGTAGCACTGAGCTTGCTTGTCTTATTGGTACAATTATGATTGCTATGTAGTTTTTATATCGGTTGGTTTGCTGAGAGATATTTAAAACTACTTCTTGGGTTTGTTGTGTAGTGTTATCAAGACTACACTTCTCATTCGCTTGTTTTTAATTACTTGTCTCTTTAGTTATAAATGCTCTATTTTTAAAAGAGCGTTTGTTTGGTATTTTAAGGTTAATAAAAAAATTTAATTGGCAATTGGTATTGAGTGTTCAACACCTTTGCTCTCCATGTCTGGTACAAATCTAAACCATCTTTGCTTAGATGTCAAGTTTTTTTGAAAAAAACCTCATTTTTTTCTTTGTTATTTAAAATTTATTTCGTAAGAGCATATAGAACTCCTTAGAAAAAGAAGATTTTGTGTAAGGGATAATAGTGGATAGCCCACAGTTGGGGTTCGGCAAGCTCACCCAACTTTCGTGAGTCCACATAACAATGTACTAGGCACAGACTTTGCATATACAATCAATTGTAATTGCCGAAGCCAAACGAGGACTAGGAACGGATAGCCCGACCCGACGCAGGAGGGATACACCCAAATAAAAAACGTCCTACTTCAAAAGAAGCAGGACGTTTGTATAGTTTGCTGTGATATTTCTTTTTTACAAAACCATATCGTCTACGGCTTCGAGGTATCCTTCTACTTCTCCTACCACTTCTTTGAGTGATTCCTCTTGGAAAGGTGATTTGAGATTGGCATAATCTACCAGATTTAAGAAAGACTGACTGCCTCCTGCCCTACACAAGCGTAGATAGTCGCTAAAAGCATTGGGATCTTTGTCTTGGGCTTTCTTCCAAAATTGGAAGGCGCAGATTTGTGCCAGGGTATAATCAATGTAGTAGAAGGGCAATTCAAAAATATGTGCTTGTTTTTGCCAAAATCCCCCACTGTCCAAAAATTCATTGCCTGTATAATCGGTATGTGGCATATATTTCTTCTCAATTTTTCTCCAAGCAGCCTTGCGTTCTGCAGGGGTCATTTCTGGATTTTCATAAATGACATGCTGAAACTCATCGACCGATACACCATAAGGTAAAAATTGGATGGAACCACTCAAATGCCCAAATTTGTATTTCTCTGCATCCTCTTTGAAGAAGAACTCCATCCAAGGCCAAGTGAAAAACTCCATACTCATAGAATGAATTTCGCAAGCCTCGTAGGTTGGCCATTGGTATTCAGGAATTTCATATCTACGGCTTTCAAATACTTGAAAAGCGTGTCCTGCTTCGTGGGTCAATACATCAATATCGTGAGAGGTGCCATTGAAATTGGAGAAAATAAATGGTGCTTTTTCGTTGGCGATGTAGGTACAGTAACCTCCACCTGCTTTGCCTTTTTTGTTGACCAAATCAAGCAATTCTTTTTCGAGCATATAGTCAAAGAAAACGCCTGTTTCTTCGGACAACTCCTTGTACATCTGGCGGCCATTTTCGACTATCCATTCGGGAGTACCTTTGGGTGTTGCATTACCTGACTTGAATTTGAATTGCAAATCGTAGTAAGCAAGTTTGTCTAGTCCCAAGCGTTGTGCTTGTCTTTCTTTTAGGGCATTGGCAACTGGAACAATGTGTTTGTATATCAAATCTCTAAATTGAGCGACATTTTCAGCATTGTAATCAGAGCGCAACATCCGAAGGTAACCCAATTCGATAAAGTTTTCAAAGCCCAGTTTTTTGGCAATACGGGTACGTACTTTAACCAAACTATCGTAAATGGTATCGAGTTCTTCGGCATTTTTGTTGTAAAAACCCCAGTAAGCTTCGTTTGCCTTTCTACGAACCTCTCTGTCAGATGACTGCATAAAAGGGCTCATACCTGCCAAATTGTACTCTTCTCCTTCAAATAGAATAGAAGCGGAGGAACGCAATTTGACATACTTACTTTTTAGAGCGTTTTCTTCTTTTAAATCTTCAAGTATAGATGGGTGAAAGGTTTTGACCTTCATTTCGGCAATGTTGAAGAATTGTTTTCCCCATTTTGCCTCCAATTCAGTCTTAAATTTGGAGCTGACTACACACTGATAGTACTGGTTGACCAATGATTCGAACTCAGGACCAACAATGTCTAAAAAATCGTTTTCTTTTTCGTAAAATCCATCTGTGGTATCAATGGTATGGCGAATGTGTGCCAAATTCCACATAGTATCGAAGTTGTTGCGAATTTCATTGATTTTGAAAATGATTTCGTTTTGTTCTTCTACGCTGCCTGCTTGTTTAAAAGCTTTTAAAAGACCTGTAAAAGCAGTTTTTACTTTTGCCATATCAGGTCTTTGGTAGGCAAATTCTTTAAAGGTTGTCATAATTTATAAGTAGTTATTTCATTAAAATTTTTTGACAATATAGGAGTGCTTCATAAAATTTTAAACTTGAAGTATGTTGGGATTTGATACCAAATACTCTTATTGGTGACGCATATTAGGATGTATTGTTTCTAGCAAGTAACCTTTATTATCTAAAAAGGTTGGGCAAAAATCGGGATTTATTTACTTTTAAGCCCTCTAATCGTATTATTTTTTTTCAATTACAATACATGCATCAATATACTGCCGTTGATCTTCAAGACACCATCGTTGCTTTATCTACCCCTCAAGGAGTAGGAGCGATTGGTATCATTCGCTTGTCTGGCCCCAATGCCATCCACATCTGCAATGCTGTTTTTCATAATAAAAACCTTTTGAAACAGGCCTCACATACCATACATTTTGGTACCATTCGAGACGAAGGTAAAATCATTGATGAAGTTTTGGTTAGTGTATTCAAAGCTCCCAATTCTTATACGAGCGATGACTTAGTTGAGGTAAGTTGTCATGGTTCTCCATTTATTTTACAATCTGTTATACGGTTATTTTTGAAAAAGGGTGCTAGATTGGCAAAAGCTGGCGAATTTACCATGCGTGCTTTTCTCAACGGCAAGATGGATTTGTCCCAAGCAGAGGCTGTTGCAGACTTAATTGCTTCCGAAACTGCTTCGGCTCATCAGATTGCCATGCAGCAAATGCGGGGGGGATTTTCCAAACAAATTGAAGAATTGAGACAAAAATTGATTGATTTTGCTTCTTTAATTGAATTGGAATTGGATTTTTCAGAAGAGGATGTAGAATTTGCCAACAGACAAGAATTGGTCAGTTTGGTTAAAGAAATTCGAACCTTGTTAAGTCAATTGATGCAGTCCTTTAAGCTGGGCAATGCCATCAAAAATGGGGTTTCGACGGTCATTGCAGGACGTCCCAATGCGGGTAAGTCTACCCTACTCAATGCCTTACTCAATGAAGATCGAGCAATTGTATCGGAAATTGCTGGAACAACCCGTGATACGATTGAGGAAGTGGTCAATATTGATGGGATTCCCTTTCGATTGATTGACACAGCTGGGATTCGGGCAGCACAAGATACAATTGAAGCCATAGGAGTCGAAAAAACAATGGAAAAATTACGCCAATCAGCCATTGCCGTCTTTTTGTTTGATGTAGAGGAAGTTTCTTTGGAAGAAGTACAAGCCGACCTAGAAAACTTCAAGGTAAAAGAAGTTCCATTTTTATTGGTGGGCAACCAAATTGACAAAAGTGAAAAAGATTACAAAACAGCATTTGCTCCCTTGGGCGAAGTCTTGTTTATCTCGTCAAAGGACCAAACCAATATTGATGTATTGAAACAAGCATTGAAAGGAATGGTCTTAGACCAAGAGGTCAATACCAGCGATACAATTGTGAGCAATATCCGCCATTTTGAGGCTTTGCAACAAGCAGACCAAGCTTTGAATGATGTCTTGAATGGCATTGAAATGCAGTTGTCGGGAGAGTTGCTTGCCTTAGATATTCGACAGTCATTGCATTATTTGGGTAGCATCACAGGACAAGTGACAACCGATGATTTGTTGGGAAATATTTTTGGGCGTTTTTGTATAGGAAAGTAATTAGCTTCATCAGAAAAGAATTTGTAAATAAAATAATTGTAACATCTCACACTCCTTTTCCCTCTTTTTCGTATATTTATCTTACAACAGTGTAACACTTATAGTCTCCCACTCACTCTCACCTATTTAAAGATGTGTTACATATTGTACAATATTTCGTCATACTGATGACACAAAAATTGACGCCTAACCAAAAGCTAATGGATTGTACCAAAGCAGTATAATAATGCAATAGACTAGCATTTCGATGAAGCAACAAACTTGGAAAAACTACGCCAAAACGTCGGACCGCTGATAGTAGCGGTTACCCCACAGCCCGACCAAAGGAAAGGACAAGGAGTAAAAGCAGATAGCAAGGAGTCACTCCAAGATGAAAGATGAACGTTCTGTACAAAAATGAATCATCAACAACACCCATAAACAACTAACGAATACTCAACCTATACCATTTCTATTGTTGTAATACTCGAATTTAATTCTACACATCATAAACAAATATTGAGCGTATGAAGTATTCTTTTTTCCAAAGTGAGAAGGATGAAAAGTATTATTTTAATTTTCATTCTGATGATGAAAAAACAATTCTACGAAGTCAATCTTATGTAAATAAGGCAGGTTGTGAAAATGGTATCCGATCTATTTTGACCAATTGTGGAGACCCTAGCAAATACCAATTAAAAGAAGCCAAAGATGGACGATTCTTTTTTGACTTAATCGCAGGCAATGGCCAGGTGATAGGCACAAGTATTATGTTTAAAACTGCTGCCGAAAGAGATGCTGCCGTAAAACTTATGCAAGGAATGAGCGGTAGAAAAGTTGAGGCATTGAGCCTTGCAAGTAGTGGTAATTCTAGTACAAATTCTAACGAATCTGGCTCAGACAGAATTGAATTTGCATCTGGTACATTTCATGGACATAAGTATGTGGGCTTTCAAAGCAAAAAAGACGACAAGTATTACTTCAACTTTCAAAAAGATGGTACAAGCATTTTATTGAGTCAAAGTTATACCACCAAATCAGCCTGTGAAAACGGAATAGAATCGGTCAAGAAAAACGCCAAGTTTGCCGACAAATACCAAATCAATCAAGCCAAAGATGGTCAGTTTTACTTCAACTTATTGGCAGCCAATGGACAAGTCATTGGCCGAAGTAAAATGTTCAAATCACAAAATGAGTTGAGTGTGGCACTGGCTCTTTTGGCTGGTCGAAAATCTGCCAAAATCCTGGGAAGCGACAAAGAAGTTGACACCAGTAAAACTGAAAAGCTAGGAGCAGTTGGTGGTGGAGACAAACCCGCTTTTGAAATAGTTCAACCTGGGAAATATGGCGATCTTTTGATTGAAGTCTATAAAAACAACAATGACGGAAAATACTATTTCCATTTTAAAACCAAAGAAGGACGTCCTGTATTGGTCAGTCAAGGTTATGCCAGCCAAAAAAGTGCTGAAAATGGTGTAGATTCTGTCATCAAAAATGCCAGCGTTGCCAAACATTACGACCTTCAAACCTCTGCTGATGGCAAACACTATTTTGATTTAAAGGCAGGAAATGGACAAAGTGTTGGAACCAGTATTGCCTTCGATTCTAAAGAAGAACTCAACCGCGTCATCGCCCTGTTCTATGGCAAAGCACTTGATACCGATGATGGCTCAAGTAGTTCTAGCAGTACCATTGAAAAAACAGTCATTGCAGGCGGAACTGCCATTGCTGGTGGAGCTGCCATCAACAAACTAACAGGCTCAGGTGATGATAATGCCGCCGAAAAAGCCAGACTCGAAGCAGAACGCAAAAAAGCAGAAGAACTCAGACTTGCCGAAGAGAAACGCTTAGCAGCCGAAAAGAAAAAAGCCGAAGAATTACGCTTAGCAGCCGAAAAG
>JAHDIA010000826.1 GCA_020631035.1 Chitinophagales bacterium
AAGCTTATCATTACAAAGGTGTGTGTTATTATTATTTGAAGAAGTACCAAGATTCTTTGGACAATTTGGCAAAAGCTGAATCGAAGAAGTTCAAGATAGCGAATACCAAATACTATGCTGGTCGTTGTAAAGAAAAACAAAACAAGCACGATGAGGCCGTTCCCTATTTTGATGCTGCAATCAAGATGGACTCACAACACATAGATGCTTATAACTATCGGGGCAATGCCAAAATGAAACTCCAAGACAATGACGCTGCTTATGCCGATTACGAACGTTGTATGGAAATTGATGCTGATTATTACAAAGCCTACAACAATCGTGGCATCGTCAAAGGTGGGTGGGAGGATAAAGAGGGCGCACTAAAAGATTATACAAGAGCCTTGGAACTCAATCCAGGTTGCTGGCAAGCTTATTCCAATAGAGGAAATTTGTATGCAGACTACTATGGTGATTACGAATCAGCCATAGACGATTATATGCGTTTGGCGTGGTTGCGGCCTGAATATGCACATGCTTATGATCGCATCGGTGAAATGTATATGAAATTGTTTTTACACGAAGAAGCAGAGTATGCCTACACTCAATACATCGACATCAATCAAAGCAATCCTCGAATTTATTTCAAACGTGGTCAAGCCAGAGCCAATTTGTTTGACATAGAGGGCAGTTGTGATGATTTTGCAAAAGCGATGCAAATGGGTTATGGTCCTGCTCTAAAAGAGTGGGAATCGTCGTGTAGGTAAAAGTGGAGGACGAAGCGGATGGATGAAATCTACGACGCAGCCCAAAACATGCGCCCGATAACCAGAGAGAACCTAGCCTCAATGCCAGTGGCGTTGCACCATTATCAAGTAAAAACTCAAGATTTAAACTTCCTAAACACCCAAAATGCCACCCCAAAATGAACCAACGCCACCAAAGATTGTGTCACCAAAGTCGCCACTGTTGCCCCCCAAGCTTGATGTGTTGGAATGAGCCAAAGATTGAGTGCCACATTGAGCAAGACCCCAAAGATCGCAATACCATTGAGTACCTTTAAACTTCCATTCGCAGTGAGCAAAGTTCCAAATACATAGACCGAAGAAATACCAATAAAAGCAGGCATCAAATAGCCAAATACTTGAGCGTAGTAAGACGTCGCCTCAGTATACAAAAATTGCATAATGGGTTCCCGAAAATACCAACAGATTAGGGCTAGTATAGACGATGCCACGAACATTCCTCCTCCCAAACCCAAAGACAAGCCCCAAACCTTTTTGTTTTGCTTAATCATTTTGGAAAACACAGGCAATAAAACCACTGCCGACAAAGTCCCAAGTTGACTGACCGCATCCAACAACCGATACGAAGCCGCATAAATTCCCGCCTCTGCTTTACCATTGGGCAACATACGTTCCAACATCACTCCGTCAATTCGACTGTAAATTCCCATCAACAAAATCAACAAAGCAAAGGGATAACTCTCTTTGAGGATGCGACGAAAAAGAGAAAAATCTAGTTGGAACCGAAAAGCTGGTGTTTTTTGTAAAACCAATCCAAAAGCAATTGCTGCCGTTGTAGCTAGGGCGATGGTCTGGGCAATCACAAACCACCACACATCAAAGTCTACCAGACTGCCCCATAAAAATAGCCCCACAATAAAAATCATCAACAATTTGTCCAAGACCGAAACCAAACTGTCTTTGCGGAACAATTGCAATGCGCCCAAATTGGAACGGAAAAACAAAAGGTAATACAACAAAATCTGATTGACCACCAATAAAAGCAAGAGCCGAATTTGTAAAGGACTGTATTCCAAAAACCACGCAATGCCCAAAACCAAAATGACATAAAAAACAGCAATCAAAGCTTTGAGCAAGACTATAGACGAAAGATAAGAAACCAGTTTTTCGGGATGCCTCGAAATTTCCCGATTGTTGTAATTGTTGATGCCCAAATCCAAAAAGACCGCAAATAAGACCACAAAATTGTAGAGCGCAAAGTAATTGCCATAGTCTATGGCTCCCAATTTGTTTTGTACCTGTAACTCAATCCCAAAAATCCAAAAGGGTTTGACAATCAAGTTGACAAAAATCAAAAAGCCCAGATTGCGG
>JAHDIA010000082.1 GCA_020631035.1 Chitinophagales bacterium
TATTTCTCAACACACCTCAAATACAACTTGGCAGTACCTTCTTCAAGATATTGAGACCTACGACCAAGCAGTACTAAAAAAAGGCACTGAGCTGATCGAAAAAGGCGTTTTCACCAATCCCGAACGGATGCAAAAAGAACTCATAGAATGGAAAAACGCCCATCCCAATCCTAGAAAGGACCTAGCCGAAAAATGCCTCAACCCCATCCTCAACAAATTCAATTTGGAAGTGGATTTGGAATTGAGCACCTCCTACATCGTCATCAAACACAAAAACGGCGATCAAGACATTCCAGCCCACCGCCTCAGTACAGGAACCAAACAACTGATTTTGAGTGCCGTTCCCATCTACAAATTCGACACCACAGGAACCATCATTTGTATAGATGAACCCGAACGCTCCCTCTTTCCAGATATTCAGTTAGAATTGATGGATTACTACCAAAGTCTCGCACCAGATGCCCAGTTTTTTGTCGCTACTCACTCGCCCATCATTGCCGCCTCCTTTGAGCCAGAAGAACGCTTTATACTCTACTTTGACGAACAAGGAAATGTCAAAGTCAGAAATGGAGTCGCCCCACTTGGAGACGACCCCAACGATGTCTTGAAAAAAGACTTCGATATGGTCAACTTAATGAACAAAAAGGGACAAGAAGCCTACAACGAATACTTAGAATTGAAATCCAAAATTCGCCAAGAAACCGACCAAACTCAAAAAGAAGCATTACTAAAACAACAAATCGAACTAGGAGAGCAATACAACTTTTGATGAAGCGACAAATCAAACATCCCCACTCACAGGTACTACAAGAAAAACTGACCTACAAAGTAAATGGGAACAACCAAAAACTCCGAGAAATCTTGTTAAAAGAACAAGGCAGTTTTTGCGCCTATACTGAAACTTGTCTAGGGCGAACCGATAAAAAAGAAATCGACCATTTCAATCCAACTCTCAAAGGCAAACCAAATGATGATTACCACAACTGGTTTGTAATCAAAGCTCAATGGAACAATGAAAAATCCAATAAATGGGCAAAATACCAACCCGTTTTACATCCAACTGACCCAACACTTGAAACACGCATCATTTACGATGATGGTGATTATTTTGCCAATGACTCAAATGATACAGAAGCACAAAACCTCATTCAATTAATCAAACTAAACGATCCCGATTTAGCAGAAGAACGCAAACGCTACATCAGTCGAAAAAGAAAGGAAATTTCCAATTCAGGAATGACGCCACAAGCATTTTTTAATTTAATGATCAAAGAAGACATCTACTGTGTCCGCTTCATCCGAGCCATAGAAAACGAATTTGGCATCAAACTTGAGTTATATACATGATCTTCTCATGTAATAAAACAAGTCAATGCTTCGCTCAACTCCTATATTCCTTGTTTCCCTGCTTTTCTGTACCTGGACATTTGCTCAATCTTGGCAATCGACCACCGAAAACATCTATTCCTTTTCCTCCCCCCGTTGTGTTGACCTCAATGGCGATGGAGTATTGGATGTGGTCTTTGGGGCAGGCATCGAAGGAGCAGCAAGTGACAAAGGCGTCATTGCCTTAAACGGAGCCGATGGGAGTACCCTCTGGGAAGCTTTCGCAAGAGATCAGATTTTTGGCAGCCCCGTTTTTCTCGACATCAACCAAGACGGGACAGCTGATGTGGTCATTGGTGGACGCAATGCAGAGTTTCGAGCATTGGATGGAACCGATGGCTCTGTGATTTGGGAGTTTTATTCCGATGCTCTAGCAACACAAACAACTCCCCAAGATTCAGGTATTTACCAGTTTTACACCCCACAACTCGTACCCGACATAGATGGCGACGGTTTACAAGACTTACTCAATGCCAATGGTGGCGATCCAAGCGTTTTATTGCCCAACGAACCTCGTCCAGCAGGCAGTCTAATGCTCATCAGTTCTGCTACAGGCGAACTATTGGCAAGAGCTGAGGTTCCCGACCAAAAAGAAAGCTATCTATCTCCTTTGGTGGTGGATTTTTTCCAAGATGGGGATTTAGAAATCATTTTTGGAACAGGAGGCGAAGCCAACCCAGGCAGTTTGTGGCGTGTTCCGCTCTCTTCTCTTATCAATGAAGACCTTTCAGATGCTATTTCACTAATTGACAGCGATACCAAAGGAATGATTGCTCCACCGAGTCTAGCAGACCTCAACGAAGACAATGTACCCGATATAGTGTGCAATACCTATGACGGACGCATCGAAGCCATAGATGGACGCAACAATCAAACTCTTTGGAGTGTCCAAATTCCAATGGGTGAAACCAATGCCTCACCAGGAATTGGCTTTTTCAATGAGGACAATATACCCGATGTCTATTGTAATTTTGGGATTGGTTTGGCTCCAACTTTTATTGAGTTTGTACAACTAACCATCAATGGAAAAGATGGCAGCATCATTCAACAGGATAGTTTGGGGCTGGTGCAATTTTCCTCTCCGACCGTTTTGGATTACGACCAAGATGGCTATGACGAAATCATCTATTGCATCAATGATGCCAATACCTTACCTCCCGACTATTTCCTCCACGAATTATTACTCATCGACATCAATGACCAAAACCAGACAAGCTTGAATGGTCCAATAGGTGGAGCCAATGTCAACGCAACTCCTTGGATTGGCAACTTGGACAATGATGGTCTATTGGATTTGGTATATACCCACAATACAGACAGTACAATGGTAGTGAATCCCAATGGCACGACCACCCAAAAACTTTCTTTGAACATTGTCGACAATACTACCGTTGCTTGGGGAGCTTATTTGGGCAATCAGTATGATGGATTATTCCAAAACACCAGAAGCAATTGTTCTGATTTTTATGAAATAAGTATAAACGATGACTTAGGCGAAAACTGTGCAAAAATGCTTGTTGCCAACAGCTCTGGATGCCCCACACCTGACGACTGTACCTTCACTTGGGACAATGGCCAAACAGGTCCAAACAGAATGGTCAATGAAGCAGGACGTTACTCAGTTGCCATTGAACATCCAGATGGCTGTATCCAAGTTGGTAAAGTCGATTTTGCCTTTTCAGAAGTAGAGTTTACCAATATACAAATTACCCCACCTTCTTGCAACGGTTCTACAGATGGACAGATACGTATTGATTTTACAGGAGGTGTCCCCCCCTATCAAACTGTTTGGGATGGCACACCTTCTACAGGTTTGACTACGGCACAAATCTTTTTGATGGGCGAATTGGAAGCACGCCCCTATGTTTTTCAGGTAGTAGATGCATTGGGATGTAGCTACATATTAGATGTAATGCTTGAAGCTACAAATGACAGCCCAATCCAAATCAATTGGGAAAACATACCCGAAAGCAGTGATGGAGCAAGTGATGGAGGTTTGCAAATTGAACTCAATGGAGGCATGCCTCCCTATACCCTATTGCTAAACAATGACACAATTGAAAACTGGACAATGATTGACAGTTTACTAAGTGGAGCTTATGTTGTGTTTGCAAGCGATGCCAATGGCTGTATGTCTGACACAATTGTTGTGGTCGATTTGAGTACAGGACTACTCCAAGCCAACAATGCTAAAGACATGATTTTCAGGATTTTCCCTAATCCAGCGACAGACTATGTACAATTGCGTTCTTTAAGCCCCAATTATGCAACCTCCGAGGTATCTATTCGTATGTACAAGACCAGCGGTCAACTTTTTGAAAGCAAAACTGTCCCTAAATTACCAAACCAACCTATTAAACTAGACCTAAGTCACTACCCTCCAGGTGTTTATTTCTTTCACATTATAAAAAACAGCAAGGTATCAGTACATAAATTGTTGAAATATTGATAATAATGGTTTAATTTGGTACGCTGAACCCGATAAACCTAAAAACTAATAAGTAATGTTGAAAGAATAAAGTTTTGATTTTATGCAAAAAGATTTTTTTAATATACAAGGCAAAAAGCGCAATCATAGCAGAGCTATGGTGAGCATTTTTAACGAAGTAGATTACAAAATATCGCAGCATAAAACATCAGGTTATTCTTATAACATTACTAAAATGAACTTTTTTCATAAAAGGGTATTTTCCCAAGTAATATTCAATGAAGAAATTGAATAAGACAAACAGCCTAGCTATGATTAAATTACAACAATCTACATATTACCCCAAGCTCCTGTCGGTATTGTTGTTATGTTATTTTTTCACAACAAATATAACCGCACAGGATGATCCCTGCGAAGAAGCAGGATACTACCTAAGTTTTGCACCTACTGCTCCCGATTGTTATGGAGAAGCAACAGGCAATATAACTGTTGCCAGTAATGGCTGTAGCTGTATGTTCAGTGGCTGCACCTTTACTTGGAGCAATGGAGCGGATTTTCATACCGTTATTGACCTTGAAGCAGGAGAATATTCTGTAGTCATCACTCACCCCAATGGTTGTGTCTTAACAGGTAGTGCTGTAGTACCAGAAGCCGAACAATATATCGAGTCATTTGAAAAATCAGATATTTTATGCAAAGGTGACGCCTCTGGCAGTTTGAAAGTCATTCCTATGCCTAATTTTTATGGCTTACTTACTTATGAGTGGTCCAATGGAGCTACTACTCAAGAGGTTCACGATCTTCCCGCAGGAGAATATACTGTCACTGTTTCACAATTCAATGGCTGTTCTATGACCGAGACATTTATTGTAGAAGAACCAGAAGAAGCATTGAGCATGGATGTTCAAAGCAGCCCAAGTTGTGCCAACATCAGCAATGGCATCATTGATTTAACAGTTATTGGTGGTGTACCACCTTACACTTATTTTTGTGACAATGAGGCTCGACCTAGTGCCAGAATGGAAAACTTGCAAAGTGGGATGCACTCTGTTAGAGTAAGCGATGCCAACCAATGTGAGATAATTGTAGAAGTGGAAGTAGCCACCATTGAAACAGAATCAATAGACATTACCACCAGTGTAGACAATATTTGCGAAGGAGAAGCAGCCAACTTATTTGCTTTTACTTCTAGCAGTAATCTTACTTATAAATGGGAACCTACAGAAAGTATTGTTTCAAGTAGCAACTCCAATGTAATCATTGTTACTCCAAACGAAACAACGACTTACACCTTAACTACTATCAATGCTGAGGGTTGCGAAAGTACTTCTACAGCCATCATTACTGTTGAAAACTGTGAAGAAGAAGAAAACAACAATCAAGAAGAAGAAGAAGAGGAGGAAGAGGAGGAGGAACCAATCAATACTTCTATTGAAGAGGTAGCAGAGTCGGTACATTTTAATGCTTATCCCAATCCAAGCCGTCAATACATCTACTTTGACTATGACGCAGCCCTGCTCAAAAATAGTTCCATTAGAGTAATTGACTTGAGTGGTCGTACTGTATTGAGTAGTTCACAAATACCCAACCGATTGGATTTGGGCAACATACAAAGTGGTGTCTACTTCTTACAGCTACAAAACAAAGACTATCCAATCATTCAAAAAATAGTAAAAGAGTAATTCTCAACTCCCATATTTACCTATCAAAAGGCATCGCTTGTATTAGTGATGCCTTTTTATTTTCCATACATTTTGTAAAAAGAAAACCCCCAATTCCAATAAGGAATTGAGGATTTATATCACATTTAACAAAGCGCGTTATTCTAGACTATTAGAATCAAATATTGCCATTTCAACTCTACTATTCAACTACTACTATTCAATTCCGAAATAAAGGTAAGTATTTTTGAAAGACCTCAAAATATTTTTGCTATTTTTTTACAATACAAGGCAACGAAAAGTCCTTTATAGTGTCTCACATGCACATCCCAAGGTTCTATACAGCATCGCCAATAAAATTAGCTCATATGCAAGCACCAAAGAAAGCAAACAATCGTTTAAATCCTATGTACCAAAAATCACATTGGCTTGTCTGTGCTTTATGTTTACTATTTTGTCTGTCAACCCAGGCTCAAAAATACATTTCAGCCATTGGCATTCAAGGAGGCAACGAAGAGGTTGGCTTGAGCTACCAATATCGCCTTATTGAACGCAATACGGTCGAAGGTTTACTCGCCTTTTCAACCAAACACATTTCGATTACTGGGCTGTACAAATACCACAATCCCATCATTACCCAAGGCTTCAACTACTTTGTAGGGCTAGGTCCACATATTGGCTATTTACAAGAAACCGAAGAAACAGACTATACCTATTTCGGCTTATCGGGCATTACAGGGGTCGAATTTAAGTTTCCTGCCCTACGTTTGGTCATTACGGGCAGTTTTAGACCTTCTTTTCACCTCAACCATCCCAAAAACATCCAAATCAATGCGGGAGTAGGATTTCGTTACGTACTTGTTCGTGTTAAGGACCAAAAGAAAAAACAACGCCAAAAACGCAAAGGTCAGAAGTACGATGGTGGAAAAATAAAGTTTAAAAAGAAAAAATAAGCATTCAGGAACTCTCTAGTAGCTTCTATTTGTTTCCATAACATAATACTATTATTTTAGTATATTTATATTTTAATCAAATCATACTACATTGGCAACAAATAGAAGATCGCCATCGGTCAATCAATCTAAACTCATTCGCTTCGCCATATTGGGCGTTATTTTACTGGCAGTCATTGCCATTTTTAGCAACAGTACCTTTGTCAACATAGATGCTGGAGAAAGCGGCGTCCTCTTCAAAAAATTTGGAGGGGGACTTGACAAAGACAATGTTTATGGGCAAGGTTTCCACTTTGTAATGCCCTGGAACCAAATGATCACCTACGACATTCGTGAAAAAATGGCCAAAGAAGAAATGAAGGTCATTTTGGGTGAAGGTCTGGCAATTACAATGGATGTCGCTGTCCGTTATCATCCAATGGCCAACAAAATTGGCTATCTCCACGAAGAACTCGGAAAAGACTACGAAGACATTGTGGTCGTCAACTCTCTACGTTCTGCTGCTAGAGAAGTCGCCAGTAAGTTTACCCCTCAAGAAGTATACTCTACCAAAAAAGACGAAGTTCGGGTACTCATTGAACAGCTCATTGCACCATTATTGGAAGCTCGTTACCTCAAATTGGTGAGAGTCGACATTCGTGACATTTCGCTACCCGATGCCTACCGCAATGCCATCGAAGCCAAACTTGAAAGAGAACAAGCTGTATTGCGTGAACAACAAGAGGCTGAACGTATCCTCATTGAAGCCAATGCCGAGGCCGATAGAAAACGCATCGAGGCACAAGCTATTAAGGAATTTCAAGAAATCATTAGCCAAGGCATCAACGACAAATACCTCAAGCTCAAAGGCATTGAGGCAACAACTGAATTGGCAAAATCTCCCAATTCCAAAATTGTTGTCATTGGTACAGATAGCGATCAATTGCCCCTCATTCTCGGTGGGGAGAAATAAACCTATCTAAACAATATTTTTAAATTTTAGGACGGACTGCTGGGAGCTTCGTTTGCATGGCGACTCCCCGCTTTTCATTTCAAGCCTGTGGGCGAATCATTATTCGCCCTTACACAGGGCTTTCCATTGCAATCGGGCGTATTTGGCATGTTTTTTTCTTCGTCGCTTCTCTTTTTTAATAACTATTATTTTCAAAATTTCACCTCCTTGCCTCGCTCCTAAAATCTCACCTTGCTCCTTGCCCCTAAAAGCGTCGGATGAGCGGATGGCTACCATTTACGACGCAGCGACCAACATGCGTTGGCTAACCTGACCATAACGTAGCCATGAAATATATGCGTTGCACAATAATCAAAAAACAAATACTTTTAATTTAAATACCATTGTCCTTCGTCAAAATGATGGGATAATTATCAGTGACAATGATGGTGTGTTCGTGTTGTACGACATAACTATTGTCTCTCGCCATCATCGTCCAACCATCAGCGGCTTCTTGGACATATTGTGCTTTAGTTGAGATAAATGTTTCGATGGCAACTACAGAGTTTTTTCGAAAACGATCATTGTTCTTTTTGTCTTTAAAGTTGGGTACTTCTCTTGGCAGTTCGTGTAGTTTTCGTCCGACTCCATGTCCAAATAAATTTTTGATGACATTGTACCCCCTAAGCTTCGCTTCTTTTTCGATGACTCCACCAACGTGTGCAATTTTGGTTCGAGCTTTGATTTGTTTGAGAGCCAAATACAATATCTCAATAGAAGCATCAATCTGGGCTTGGAAATTGTGATGATCTTTGCCCACAACAAAAGATTGACCATTGTCTCCATAAAACCCATTCAAAGAAGCTGACACATCAATGTTGATCAAATCACCTTCTTTTAAAAGTCTGGTAGACGAAGGAATCCCATGACACGCTTCTTTATTGAGACAAATGCAAGTATAGCCAGGAAAGTTATAATCTTTTTTGGGAGCTGAAATGGCTCCAAAAGACCTCAAAATGGAATTACCGTACTCATCTAGTTCCTTGGTAGACATACCTGGAGCAGCATATTCCTTCATTTTTTTTAAGGTAATGGCAACAGCTTCTCCAGCTTTTTTGATTCCTGCCAATTCTCTGTTGTTGGTTATTTGCATGTATTTGTCCTTGTACTTTACAATGTAGGATGCAAAGATAGTTTAATACCCCACATTTGGGTATCTTCTCTTAATGGATTTTGTGGGGTAATTCGCCACAAGGCAGTCACTCTAATAACTTTGAAAATATTTTCCACACCAAAACCTGCTTCAAGGTATAAGCCATCGAGTGGAGTCATACCAGAAGGCAATTGGACCAAATCAATATTTTCTTGTTTAAGCCTTCCCGCAGCTGCCTTGGCAACTAGAACAGATCTCCATTTTAGTTTGTTGAGCAATGGAATCTGGTTTAAAATTAAACCATTAAAACCATGACGCACCCACAACATAGCATACTCATCACTCGCATACTCAAATTCAGACATCAACTCAAATGCCCAATATTGAGCAATAAAGTTTTGATTGCCCCTATGCACTTTGAGCAAAGGGTAAGGAGCATTGCCAAAAACCTTTCCAAGTGTACCCTGATAAAAGGTGCTTCCCAAATAAGTATCCCAACGGTGTCTGACAACCAATTCTAATTTATTGTAAGAATAGTCAGCACCCAATATGTTTTTGAGACCTAATGTATAATTGAAATAAAATACAGGCTTTTTAAAGGAAAGCGGTACTCTGACGAAACGTCCTTCGTGAAAAACCTGCTCTCTAGTCCAACTTAAATTGACATTAAACTCAGTCGTCGTAATATCTTCTACAATTTGCTCAATGGGCGTCCCATCACTCCCTACGGTATTTTTTCTAAATGTCAATTCATCACTTACTGCAAGCAATCTTTGATGGGTAAAACCAGCATTAATGGTCAAATCTTTGACCCACTCTTTTTCGTGGTACAAATTAAATCGTCTGACTCTAAGCAATCTAGAAAGAGGTTCTGAACGTAAAATAGCCAATGCCAAATTGTCGTGGGTCAATAAGATGTCTCTTTGATCCAACTGAATGATGTCATCTTTGAAATGCCCTCCAAACATATGCCATTTTTTATTGACACGTTTGAGATGGCTTCTAAAGCCTATTCCATACTTAAAGGAATTGTCTTTGTCACCATAAGCTGCATAACCATCTAACTGCAATTTTTTGCTAAAACCCCAATTGGTTCGAGCTTCGATTTTGTAACGATTGCCCTCCACGGCATTCCAACTAAAAAACTGATAAAAACGACCAAATTCGATTGGTCCAGCCTGCAAATAAGCTGTTGTTAACGCATAGGTCCACCAAGTAACATTTTTGTATGCTTTGGTTGTTTTGAGTGAATCAATCGTAAAGATAATTTCCGCTTCTTTGTCACTCAGTTTTTCGTGACGGTTCTTTACCCAATACTCGTCTTCCTTTTCATAAGCATCATCATTATATTCTAGGTTTTCACCCTCAAATACGGCATTATCTATGGGTTCATTGACTTTGATGTTTTCCCGATTGATGTATTTCTTGATTAAAAAACTCTGCTTTTCTTTATTCTTGCTAAAATTGACATTGGTAAAAATGGATTCATTCTTTTTGAACCAGACTCCATTGACCTGTTTAAAAGATTGTTTGAGCCCAAAGTTGTTGACAAAGTTAAGATTAACCTGCGGTAAAACATACAACTCTATGGATTGTATGGCAAAGCTTTTATCTTGAATCCAAGCATGACCACTAAAAGCAAGGTCTTGTTTTCTTCGTCCTGTAAATTCCAATTTGTAATACTTTTGCCCTTCAATCTTACTACTGTCTGCCAAAAAGTATTTGTAGTTGGCAATTGCCCCTTTTCCAAAAGGACTGATAAATGCTTTTTCATTGACCAAAAACATATTGTCGTATACATCAATGGGTTCAAAAGCATAATTCAAAATTTCAGTCAGCTTATCCTCAATAACGGTGGTGGTTCGATCCGCCTTTACAATTTCTTTTTTCTGATTGGGACTTTGGGTGAAATAGTGATCAGTGATACGCTCCTTTATCAAAAATGGGAGATATTCTTCCCCTGTAGCAGTAGTATCTGTACTATTAAAATAATAATCAAAAGATTTTAAGGCTCGGTTTTTTTTCAGTTTTTCAGAGATATTGTACAAATCAAATTCCGTCTTAGAATATTCTTCATAGGCATAGGAATCCATTCCGCTTGGACGATTTTTCTCCTTATTCCTAACTACACTACGATAAATTCGAATAGCAGCAGTATCTTTTTTAAATTTCTTTTTGTCACTGATGATGACCTCTTGTAAAATCTGTCCTTCTATTTCTAATTCAATACTTACATCTTGGATTTCTCCAACTTTGATGTCGACGGTTTTCTTCTTGTATCCTAGATAGGAGATGGACAATTGTGTTAAACTTACATCTTGGGTTTCTATCTGAAAATTTCCGTCAAGGTCTGTAGCTGTACCAGTCGTTGTTCCCTCAAAATAAATGTTTACAAAAGGGAGTCGTTCTTTGGTACGTTGGTCATATACCACGCCTGATATTAAGGTTTTTTGTGCCCACATTGCTGTAGTCATCAAAAACAACCCTAGAAAAATTAAAAATTTAAATGTAAAGTTCCTTTTGGCATCTATTGCCAAATTGTTGTTAGCTACTTGTTTAAATACCATATTTGATGTGTCCATAAATTGAAAAAAGTCTTAACTCTTCTAAAAAATTAAGACCCTTAGAGTATTGTTATATTTTTGGGTAGAGGGGTACAAGAATAATACCTACCCAATAATTCATACAAAATTAACCAATGTAAAAGGTAAAATGTACAATTACAATTGTTTTAACAAACGGATAAGGTTTTCGGTTCAATATCACACTTCTTATCCCTGCTATGAACCACTTAATTATATGTATTCTTGTTGTAATTTATCCAAAGCTTCTTTAACCTCTAGGCTGTTTTGTCGTTTCAATACTTCTTCTGGTTCGGCAACTCTTTCTTTGCAATCCATAATGTGACAGGCTTCACAAGTGGTATTTACAACTGTTCTAACAATAGAAGGGTCGTTCCAAAATTTCACCTTTTTGCGAAATTGAGGGCTTATCTTAAAACCAATGGTGACACTTGAGTTTAAGTTGGGAGTCGGCAATAAGTCTCTTGCAACAGTAATACAAAAATACTCTTCATCTGTACTCAAATGTTGAATAATCTGAACAGCTACAATGGGCTTTCGTGGGCCATCAGTTACTTGAGTTTGTACAATTTCATTTAACAAACTCATTCCATTGAAACGTCTACAGTAATGCTGCCAGGGCTGATTCATAGCGGGATTGGTCGTATTGCCCAAATATAGCTCCTTGGTCAATTCAAACCGATCTTTTTGTAAATCGTGTTGGTAACGTAGAAAAATCAAATCTTTGATGCCCATAAACTTAGGAATGAGTCCAGTCATTCGGTGCATCAATACATCAGGTGAGACTTGATACTTGCTCAACATATTCAAAAACTGTTGACCATTCCACTTAACATTGTCAAACAAGGCATCGAGGTCCTCTTGCAAACGGTCTCGGTTGATGAGTACAGCTGCTGCACAATACGAAGCCAAAAAATTGTTTAGGATGTGGTCAAACGAATTGACTTCAACCAACATCGAAATATTCGCTCGTTTTTTAACCTTTAGTATGTTGAATGCCAATTCTCGCCCCACCACAAACAAACGTTGATTGGTACTCAATTTGGGATTAAGCAAAAGTATGTCTTTTTCTTTGCCAGGAATACGTACATAACGATTGCTCTTCAATTCGGGATATTCTTCCAATGAATACTCCTCCACATTATAGTCATAACGTTCTGTCAAAATGGAAATCGCCCGTTCATAGCTAAAGGCTTGGTGAGGATCAATGTCAAACTTTTTGACAAAGTAATCACACCCTTCTTCCATCTCTTGAAAATAGTTGTTGTGAACCTCCTGATATGAACGCAAAGCCGCAAAATAAAAACGCTCTTTTTGTTTTTCGTAATTACGGGCAATCTCTACAATGGTGCTGACAAAGGCTCCTACTTTTGCAGGTGAATTGTGCAAAGACTCCACCATTTTTCCCAAATCAAATCCAAAAATATTGAGTGGCAAATCTGTAATGATATTGGAACGCAACAAATCAGACATAGGGGCAAGTGGACCAGCCAGTTTTAAAGAAACCAAGTCATCATAAGTCACATTAAACACCTCTGCCAAGCTAACGATTTTGTTGGCCTTGGGGTATTTTTTGCCTTTTTCAATTTCATTGAGATACGAAGGCGACAAACCCGATATTTTGGACAATTCCAATAGTGACCAGCCTTTCATTTGCCTCAATTGCTTTATCTTGAGACCAAAAATCAGTCGTATATTTTCCTCTCTTATCATATTGGTTTTATGTAAGTACTGTTAAAAATCTAAGTATTGGTTTGAAATATTTGGTCTGTTGTAAGTTAGATAGCGTAAAAGTAATGTAACAAATGTAAGACAATTATCTAGATTATGCAACAATGTTGCATCTGCAAATCAGCTTTACATTTCCTGAATCATTAACCTATAGTGTTGTTTTAGTAAATAGTCTTTATGAATTAGACGTGGTATAGGTCAAGTATGTTTAGAGTCCAATAAAACAAAAAAGCCCTACTTGATGAAACTATATTTCCCACCACAAACTTCTCCGCTGCAAATATAGCGAATTATATGAATGTAAGAAAAAATGTTTCAAATCAGCGAATATTCGCTGATTTGAAACATTTTTTCTT
>JAHDIA010000827.1 GCA_020631035.1 Chitinophagales bacterium
ATAATTTTTCTGCACGAGAAAGAGCCACATACAAAATTCGCATGATGTCAAAGCGATTGATTCTATCCAAAGGTTCCCCTTGTACCTTTTTGAGCCTTCTAATAATGACTTCTTTTCTATCTGCGTTTTTTAATTCTCTTCTTTTGGGATATACAAAAACGACTGGAAATTCCAAGCCTTTGGATTGGTGAATCGTCAAAAACTGAATATTGCCTTTTGGGAAAGGGTTCTCTTGGTTTTCGTACTCAGACTCCCCTAATCTAAAAATGGTATATAAGTAAGAAGAGAAGAACAAGCGAGAAAATCCCTCCTCTGTTAAAAACTGAGCCGATAAAATGGGGGAATACAATTCCATAAATTTGGTCAAAAACTCAGAAAGCTTGGAAAGATTACAGATGGATCCTTCATTGCCTTCATTTTGGGCCATATCAAAGTATTGTTTGAAATGACCAAAGCCCGTAATTTGGTAGAACAAATCCAATAAACCCCAATCCAAAGAAGTTGCCCGACTGATAATTTGGTAAAGAGAAAAGGGCTTCTCTGGGGTATCCTTGCTTTTTCGTTCATTGATGACTCTGGCGAGATAAGGACTCAACAATGCTTTTCGAGCTTTGTCAGATAAGCTATGAGCATTGGAAAGTTTTCGACGCATTTTGTCTATATCAAATTCCTCCTCTAAGATCCATTTTTCTTTTTCTGCCACTTTTTGGAGGGCTTTAAAATCTTTGATGGCAATTTCTATTTCGAGTCTTCTGTCTTCCACGTACTTTTTTAAGTCCGTATCTTTTTTTATAATCTCTGCTGCCCTTGTTTCTGCCCCACCAATCCACGTTTTATAAGCATTAAATTCACGTCCATTAAAATTGGAGGAATCGGGCAGTCCAAAAATTTGAGCATAAATGCCAAATAGTTCTGTTGCTTCATTGCCTTCCAAAAACCGCCCTGCTCTTGGTGCATAAACATTAAGCCCTGTTTCTCTTAATGACGCAATCATGGTCTGTGCCGCTTTATTACCCAAAGAGGGAAACAAAAAAGCAATCTGGTTGGGATCTTTGACAATTTTATTATCAATCAACTCTTTACAAAAAGCAACTGTTCTATCAATCCATTGTTCTTCTGTTACATAGACTACTGAAGCAAGTTCATCTTTAGAATTGGCAATAATCCCTTTATTGTGAACCCGATATTGATTGTGTTCTTCCCCATCTTTGCTCCAATCTTCCTTTTCTATAAAGCGGGTGTAATAATCAACGATTTTTTTCTTGGATCGATAATTAATAGAAAGCGGAATGGTCGTTGTTTCCACATTTAGATACTGCTTGACTCTTACAGGAAACTCCACAAAATTTTCCACTGTTGAACCTCTAAACCGATACAATGCCTGATCATCATCCCCTACCACACAAATATTTTGATTGCCTGCTAGCTTAAAATAGAGTTGCTCCTGAATGAAATTGGTATCTTGATACTCATCGACAATTACATGTTTAAAGATGGTAGAAGAACCTTCATAGGCTTCAATGACTTCCAATGCTTTTTCTTGAATCAATGCAAAGTCACAGCGTTCTACATCAGAAAAATCTTTTAAACAAGTTCTATATGCTTGATACATTTTTAGGAGTGCAAAAAGTGTTTCTTCTTCTTCCACTTGTTGGAGTGCCTCTTCTACATTTAAACGCTCTTCTGAAAAACGATTAAATAAGCCCATACATTCTGTGACCGCCTTGTGTTTGTTGGGATATTCGGGTGTTTTCGTTTGAAAAAAAGCATTGACCTCAATGGTCTCAATTTCACCTGCTTCAATGAGTCTGGTCCAAACAGAATTTCTCTTTAGAAAAAAATATTGTTCCAATTGATCAATCAACTTAATTGGGTTATTTCTACCTCTGTTTTCATAGAATCTTCTATCTGCAATGAGTCGGTTACAAATAGAATGAACTGTTCCGATAAACATTCTGGCCACATCATATTGCTTTCCTGTGTAGTTACTGGCGTAACCCAATAAAGCCTGTAAACCCTCTTTAAGCTGATGTGCTGCTTTTTCTGTAAATGTTGTTAAAAGTATTTCATCAGGTTTAATA
>JAHDIA010000083.1 GCA_020631035.1 Chitinophagales bacterium
ATAGAACAAAAATTCATTGCCCAAAAACATCAATTTATTTAATTTACAGTGTACTCAGAATAGGTTTTCAGACAGGTTCTAAGGCGTTCACCCACAATCATAGTTCACAAATGAAAAAAACAATCATTGGATTTTTGCTCTTACTGAGTCTAAGCCTATCTGCTCAGTATTCCATTTCTGGAAGAGTGATTGAGGGGGATTCTCAAATGCCTCTAGATTATGCGACTGTAATTGCTAAATCTTCTATTGACAGTAGTTTGTTAGAAGGTACGACGACTACAGATGATGGATTATTTGAACTGAAAGTTCCCAGTGAAAATGTGTATTTAGAAATCAGTTTCATTGGTTTCGACACTGAAATTATAAAGGATATAAATTTCTCTAATAAGAATGTCTCTCTTGGTGATATTGTACTTGGGGCAAACAAAGAAGTATTGGATGAAGTTGTGGTAACTGGTGAAAAATCTACTACAGAATTTAAATTAGACAAACGTGTATTCAATGTGGGAACCGATTTGAGTACGACGGGGGCAAGTGCTTTGGAGGTTCTAAACAATGTTCCATCTGTGAATGTGAACATAGAAGGGGAAGTCTCTTTGAGAGGGGCGAGTGGGGTACAAATCTTAATCAATGGCAAGCCCTCTATACTTGCAGATGAATCGAGCAATGCACTAGGAACCATTACTGCCGATATGATGGAAAAAGTGGAGGTTATTACCAATCCCTCTGCTAAATATGAAGCGGAAGGAACTGCAGGAATCATCAATATAGTACTCAAGAAAAATGAAAAAAAGGGTGTCAATGGCTCTGTATCGGTAAATACTGGATTGCCGCACAATCATAGTCTAGGTTTTAGCCTCAATAAGCGAACCGAAAAATTAAATATTTTCACCCAGTTTGGAGTGGGTTATCGGGAACTACCTCAACATAGAGAAAACATAAATCGGGATAAGATTGCCAATACTGAGATTACTACTATAGGAACGGAATACAGAAACGAAAACTTTTACAATATTGTACTAGGGGCTGACTATTACATCAATCCCAACAATGTGCTTACCCTCTCTGGCAGCTTTGCCTATGAAATAGAAGACCAACCATCTGAAACGACATTCACCTATTCAGAAAACCAAAATACTTTAAGTAGGTGGTCTAGGAATGAGGTGACAGAAGCGACCAATCCTAAGTTGCAATACGAATTGCAATATAAAAGAGACTTTAAAGACCATAAAGAACACAAATTGCTGTTTAGTGCCATAGGCAATTATTTTGGCAAGGCGCAATCTTCAGATTTTATAAATGAATTTAGCTTGGGTACAGACAATCAGTTTGACCAAAAAACAGCCACTACCTTTGATGGAGGTAAATTTACCTTTAATTTGGATTATACCAAACCATTTAAGAAACATTGGACATTTGAAACAGGTGCGCAATACCTCATCAATGATGTAAACAATGATTTTGAAGTACGCAACAAAAATTTGGATGGTGATTATATTTTAGACCTGGGTTTGACCAATGTTTTTGAATACAGCCAAGATGTTCTTGGGGTATACACAACAGGAGCGTATGAGGGAGCAATATGGGGTGTCAAACTGGGGCTACGGGTTGAGAATACTGATTTAAATACTCTATTGGTCAATACCGACGAAAAAAACAATCAAAACTTTACCAATCTTTTCCCTTCAGCACATGTGTCTTACAAACTTTCTGAGCGGATTTCCTTTCAAACAGGCTATTCCAGAAGAATATTTAGACCCAGGCTTTGGGATTTAAATCCATTTTTCAACATTAGAAACAACTTTAGCATTCGAGCTGGAAACCCCAATTTGCTTCCAGAATTTACCGACAGTTACGAAGCAGGTGCAATTTTTATCTTTGATCAAATTTCTTTCAATACCAATGTTTATCATCGTTACACAACTGAAAAAATTGAAAGGGTTTCGATTTTCAAAGAGGGCATTACTACTTGGATACCACAAAACATTGGAACCAATAATGGAACAGGGCTAGAAGTGAATTTTAAATTTACACCAACTAAAAAAGTAGTCATCAATGGAGACGCCAATTACAATGTATTTGTAAGAAAGGGGAGCTTCAATTCCCAAAACTTTGACTTTAGTGCAGATCAGTGGTTTGGGAAACTTTCTGCCAAGTACAAAATCTCCAAAAAACTGGATGCAGAACTTACCGCCAATTACGAATCTGAAGTTCAGACGATTCAGGGAATACAAGCATACAACCTATTTGCTGACTTTGGTTTGAAATACAAAATACTGGATGGCAAAGGCGTATTCAATTTGAGTATTAGAGATATTTTTGCCTCTAGACGTAGACAGATCACGATAGACAGAGATGACTTTTATATTTACTCTTTTGGTCAAAGAGGCCGCTTTGTAACGCTTGGATTTAGCTATGGATTTGGCAAAGGTGAAGCCATGCAATACTCTGGTCGCCGAAGAAGATAGTGCAAAAGCACAAATTCCGAACATACTCTCACACTAATTTTACAATTACATTTTTTCTTGATTCAAAAACACCTCTATTTTAAGCAAAGCAAGAATAACATTGATTTTATTTTCTAGTAGTCATCCCAGCCCAAAAAAATGTAAATATGTTTAGAATGGTATATGTGTATGTTTGTTAGTGATTGATATACAGTGATTTATGGATATTGAAAGTAGCTAAGGAAGGGTCGGTTTAGCCGAAAACTGTACCAACACAAATAAACAAAGGTCGTATAGTAGTTTATTGTAATTATTTAAATCAACTAATATGAACTCACTATACCTAGAACAATGCATTTATACATATTTACATTGCTTGTCAGATAGATCACGAATATTCTAAGTATCATAGGTTTTAAAGAGGATTGAATAAATTTGGTGTGCGATATAATATTTAAAATTTCATTTCTCAAATTGGTTACTTTATATACTAGAATTAAACGAATTTTCCTACACTCTCAAAGATTGAAATTAAGTGTATTTATTGAAGTTCCCATCTGTATAAGAACGTAGTTGTTTTCGTTCTTAGATACTAAGTGTGAAAACGTGAATAGGCAACGATTCAGTTGTCTTTATTTCATTGGGATTTTACAATGGTACCTTTGGGTTTTTGCTTGTCACATTCATCACACTTTCTGTCAACAAAAATATTATTTTATATTGGAATATCTATTAAAACATTGCCAAATGTTAAGAAACGTAATTAATTTATTGATAAGTGTACTCGTATTGAGTTTCATAAGTTTTTCAATTTATGCACAAGATTGTACTTGTACGGAATTTATTTACCTTAATGACGTAAATGGAGGAGGAGCCATTCATAAAGTGCGTGTCAATTCTGATGGAACCTTAACCGAAATAGGCTCACCTTGGTATCCAGGAAGTGGGGTGAGTGAATTGTCTTCGCCACACGGTTTGGGTACAGATTTAAATGGCTATTTATACATTGGGGCAAGTGCTGACCCTGGTGGTGATATTCGAAAACTAGATTGTGAGGGAAATCTCTTTCCTACTTCGGACTTTGTGATTCCAGATATCGGTCCTCGTAATGTTACCTCTATTGGTAATATACTTTATACAAATGGCCAACCAGATACAAATTTTGAAGAAATGGCGATCTATGCTTTTGATTTGTGTACGGGCGAAGAAATAGGGTACGTCCAATTGGATACTACAGGTATGACTTGGACAAATGACTGGGGATTGCACATTGACGACGACGGTACTTTTTATGCAACCAACTCCCTACAAAATCAGAATGTCCCCAAGGCAATTTATAAATTTACTCCAACAGATGCCGACTTTGTAAACAATACTGTTTTTCCTCCATTGGTTACCTCTATTGGTGGAGACAATGTCATCAATGTAGGGGAAATGGAGCTACCTGATGAGCATGGTATTATGGGGATTACCACAGATGCCGATGGCAATATCTATGTGGTTATAGGGCGATTCACAGCCAATGCTACCAATCCTGCACGAACAAAAATAATGAAGTATGATCCCAATGGGGCATTTATATCAGAAACAGCTTGGGATGACGCAGACGACGGGAACAATCCTGATGGTACAGGAGGTGGTGGCTGGTACCAATCAGTAGGGATTGTTTACAGCGAAACCCTTGACAATATATTTGTATCTTCTGGTTCCATTAATGATGGATGCATCTCACAATTTGATACCGATTTAAATTTTATTGCTTCTTATCTTCCAAGTGCAGATGGAGGAGGAAAAGGCATCGGGATCTTAAAAGAGTGCTGTCCCAATCCTTCCACTTTGGTCATAGATACCCTCTTGTGTGATTTGACTTATCCAACCGATTTGTTCCTACAAGATCTTATCAATTGTGATGGGATTATTTGTGAGGGACAATGGACACCAGACCCCGCCAACACAGGTATGGTTTTTAATGATTGTAACAATTCTGTTACCATCAGTGGAGATCAAGCTTGTGGAACATTTACTTTGTTTTCTGATGGCTCAAGTGCTTTGTCGCAATGTGGGCAATTTTCTATAACTGTAAATATCGAAACTGCCATTACCCCAACTATAAGTGTAACAGGAGACCAAAACTTTTGTCCTGGTGATGTCCCAACAGATTTGGTTGCCACTTCCAATGGAGTGAATTCTACTTACCAATGGCAAATGAGTAGCACTTCTTGTACTGGACCTTGGACAGACATTGCAGGAGCGACCTCGACTACCTACACGCCACCCAATACATTAACATCAACCACTTATTATCAAGTAATTGCAAGCGAAGCAGGTGGTTGCGCCACAGGAAGTTGTGATGCTATCAGTGACTGTGTGACCATTACAGTCGAAAATTGTGTTAACTATGCGGCCCGCCTTAGCAAATCTGTAAGTCCCTCAACTGCCTCTATCGGGTCTACGGTCACCTACACCATCATAGTCGAAAACGAAGGCGATGCGGTAACTGGAGCAGTCGTAAGTGATCCCTTAGCGACAGGCTTAAGTTATGGAGGAAGTTATACCGCCACTACAGGAACCTATGACGGAACCAATTGGACCATTGGCAATATGGCAGCAGGACAAATAGACTCGATTCAAATTACCGCTACAGTAACCGCAGATGGAGTCATCACCAACACCGCTACATTGAGCATCAACGAAATCGAAGACAATATAACCAACAATACCGATGAGGTTTGCATTTCGGTTCCCATCTCAGTTTGTGACAGTGATACAATCAATATAGACATCATGGCCGAAGCGGGATATACCAATTACCAATGGTACAAAGATGGTGTTGCCATAGTAGGAGCGACTGCCCAAATTTACACAGCGACCGAAGCAGGAACCTATACTTATACAGTAGATGGAGCAGGACCATCAGGAGACTGTATGGGGGAATTGTGTTGTCCAGTCATTATAGAGGTCGTATCCTGTTGTCCTCCTACCCAGTGTTTACCCATAAGTATAACCATAAATAGACAATAAGTTTTTAAGCTATCTGAAAACCCTTTGCTGTTCTATGAATTTGTTTTTTGAACCAGTACTGTTCAGAATAGGTTTTCAGATAGGTTCTTAGATTTTTATAGCATTTAGATTTATTATTGCTGTTTTATACCATTGTTTGTATGCTTGCAAACAATGGTTTTTTTATGGTGCAACGTTCGTGTTCCATGGCTACATTTAACCTGGTTAGCCAACGCATGCTTCCTACTTCGTACAAGCGTTCATCCACCCGCAACATCCTACGCTTTTTAGGCATTAATTTTTCGACTTACCCACATTTGTAATATTGTTAAGTCATAAAAATTTACATTGTAATCTTCTTCTTGCTTGAACAACTGCGCAAGCAATTCTAAGTATTTCTGTTCACTTTTTTCATTATTAAAATAGCGTAATAATATACTGGCAGCCTCTTTTAGTAGTGGATGAGCAGCGTCATTTTTGGTCAATTTTCTTTTTAAAGACAATGCTTTGCTTTTTGCCAATTGAATATTTTGAGTTTCATAATAACAAAGTATTTCGATGACCATTGTTTCGATATAAAAAAAATTTTCTAGAGTAATTTTATCAGTAAGGTGAATGCGAAGTACTGTATCTAATGCTTTTGTATATAAATTCATTTTGAAAAAATAGGTTGCTAGAGAAGCCAATAGCCCATGTTGGTGATGCTTGTCCATTTTAATATTGGGATTTGCCAAATCTGTATCTAATTCTTTGAAAAATGAATCAGGAGGATTGATGTGGTCGTGGTGGTAATAAAACTCTATTTCTCCTATATATCGCCAGTAGAGATAGGTCGTTTTTTGTTCTGGATGTTTGTTTAATAAATCAATAAATTCAGACATCGTATTGTGGTAGCGATTGGAATGGGGATCACTGGCATAAAAGATAACCAAGTTTGCATATATTCCACATTTGGTATCAAGAGAATCTTTAAAGGGTGGCGTGGTCGTTATTTTCTTAATTTTTTCGAGTGTTTCAATGTTTTTTTGCTTGTCTTTTATGGCTATGTATATAAGAGATAAGATGGCATAATATTCGTACTGAATTACAGATATTTTTAAAGAATCTCTCAATGGCTCTAAGTCTTTTTTTAGTATTTGAGTGAGACTTGCTTCAATCAATTTTGGGTTTTTTTCTTTAGAATATATAATTTGTAGAACCTTGTACTTTAGAAAAGACAATCTTGTTTGTAGCTGGAGTAAATCAACGTAATTCAAAGATTCCTCAAAGTATGTTTCGTTTTCTTTTTGGAGTTTGGGAGACAGTTGACCACATTTGGCATTGAGGTATACTAATCCCTCATTGATTGATAGGAGTAGAAGCAAGTCTTCGTTTTCAGTAGCTTCCTTTTTTAATTTAAGTAATTTTTGTCTTGCTAGGTCAAATTGACTTTTTTTTATCAAGACTTTTACAAAACTCAGTTGTTCATACTGATCTATTGATTTGATTTTCTTTTTATGATATAAAAGCAAAGAAGTGCAAATATTGTCTACGAGATATTTTGTTAATTTGCTAATGTTTTTTTTAGGTAATGCATTTTTTATTTTTTTGTCCAATTGTTCTTTGTCAAATACTTTCTGATCCAAGATGTCAAACAAAGTGATGTATTGAAGTTGTTCATTCCGATTAAATTGTTGTGATTGGACTTTGAAAAAACGCTTTTCTGTTTTCGTCATAGATAGAATCAACTGGTATAAAGTTGCTGTGTTATTCATTTTACCAAATTAGTATTTAGAATTTACAAATCAATATTATGACCCATTTTTTGTAATATATGTCTGTGCTTAGAAAGGTATGTGTGTGTGGCTTTAACTGTATGTTTTTTAAGTGATTACATATTTGAGTACTGTTTTAGGAATTGTCAAATTAAGTTGAAAATGTGTGCCCAAATTAATACAAAATTACCTTCCTAAACCTAAGCACTATTATTCGCTACATCCTACACTTTTTGCCAATAAGGGAAAAATTGTCAAATCATCGGGAATATTAGCCTAACCATAGAACCCAAAACTGCCTCATCTTTGTATCATATTATTTAATAACAATTTAAAACTTACAAAAATGACAAAGTTTCAAGTTCCAACAAGAGAAGAAGTATCAACGAACAATCAAGCAATTTTTGATAAGCTTGAAAAAGGCATCGGTTTTGTTCCCAATTTGTATGCGTACTATGCTAAAAATGAAACAGCTTTGGGTGATTTTCTTGCTTTTCAAAATCGCAAATCTACTTTGAAAGCAAAAGAAAAAGAAGTCGTGAATTTGGTCATTAGTCAACAAAACGATTGTCGTTACTGTCAGTCGGCACACACAGCCATTGGTAAAATGAATGGATTTACCGATGAGCAAATATTGGAGATTAGAAGCGGAAGTGCTACTTTTGATGCAAAGTTAAATGCATTGGCACAATTTACACTTTCGGCAGTCAGCAATAGAGGAAAAGCAAGTGAAACAGCAAAAAATGCTTTCTTTGATGCAGGATATACAGAAGCCAATTTGATTGATGTTGTTTTGGAAATTGGAGCCAAAACAATCAGTAATTACATTCACAACTTGGCAGACTTTGAAATTGATTTTCCAATTGCCCCTGTATTGGAAGATGCGACAGCGTAAAATGAATTGTGAGCAAATGTGTGTGATTGTAAGAAAATAGCAAGCAATACACACTTTGTAACAAAAGCCTTATACTTGTTTGAGTGTATCAAATAAGTAGGGCTTTTTTTGTTTAGATTTGTTCGGCGGGTCAGATTGGAGTGAAAATTGAGCTATTTTTGACTATATGTAGCTTTTAATGAATTTAGAAAATTAATATGGAATACAGAGGTAAAACCAATGAATATTTAAAATTGACAGAAGTGGCAACTCCCAGCAATTGTCACGTTTTAAAAGAAGTGATTGAAAGTAGTTTGACCTTGTTGTGGTTTGAGGACGATGACAATATAGTCGAAATAGATTCGGTGGTACATCATTTTTCTAAGAACCAAATAGTTGCCCTTACAGAATTTCACAAGGTAGAGCCAAAGAAAGTAAGCAAAGCCAAATTGTTGAGATTCAATCGTTCTTTTTATTGCATCTTGGATCACGACGACGAAGTGGGGTGTAAAGGTATTTTATTTTTTGGTGCATCTCAATTGCCCATCATTCATATAGATGAAACCAACTTAGAAGTTTTGCAAACAGTTTGGAAAATGTTTTTATTGGAAATGGAATCAAAGGATGTCCTACAACAGTCGATGTTGCAGATGATGTTGAAACGCTTTTTGATTTTGTGTACCCGTATGTATAAACTGCAAACAAAGCATCCTAAGGAAAAAGTAAACGTAGACATTGTCCGAGAATACAACTATTTGGTGGAGCAAAACTTTAAGCAAATTCACAATGTGGGAGAGTATGCTAAGTTGTTGAATAAGTCGCCCAAAACCCTGTCCAATGTTTTTGCGAAGATGGGTAAAAAAACACCTTTGCAATACATTCAAGATAGGATTATGTTGGAGGCAAGGAGATTGTTGCGATATACTGACAAAGGCATTTCTGAGATTGCTTATGAATTGGGCTACGAAGACTTGCAAACCTTTAGCCGTTTCTTTAAGAAGCAGGAGGGAATGGCTCCTGTAAAATTTAGGGAATACATTTGCTAAATCATTTAAATTTAAAAAAGCGTAGGATGTAGCGGGTGGATGAACATTAAGACGCAGCCAAAAACATGCGCCCGATAACCAGAGTGAATGTAGCCTAGAATGAGTGACGTTGCCCCATGATTCGACAAGCTCATCAAACATCTTTTGGTAAATTTAAGATGGATGAAAAAATGCCCCAAACATCATAAAGATGATTGGAGCATTTCCGTTCGTTGTTTTAGTTAGCTGATATTTTAAATTTATCAATTCAATTTGACAATTTTTCTCACCATTGTTTCTCCTCTTACTTGAATAGAAACAAAGTAAATGCCTTCAGCTAAATTTGATAAATCCAGTTGAATAGCATTTTGTCCCTTCGTAGCCATAACCAATTGATGACGGATGGTTTTGCCATCGGGACCATTGAGTTGAATCGCAGCTTGTAGCTTGTGTTTAGAATTAAATAGTACTTGTGTAAAGTCTGTTGTTGGATTTGGAACGACAGTCATTTCCTCAATCAAGTTAGTGATGTTATCCAATCTGTTGCCATTTTCGACACAAGCAGTGACGGTACCCAAATCAATAGACATTGTACTGGTGGTACTTCCATCCAAAATGTCTTGTATGCTGATGGTCACCGATTGAACTTCACCACTAATATTGACATTGACAGAGCTTGTATTGGCACCACTATACACACCATAAGTTTGAGTTGCACCTGAAGCATCTACATAGGTAACTGTGACTTCTTCGATGTATTTTCTAGAAGTTTTACCCGTTGTTTTGCGATTGATGTTGGCAATGCTAAAGGCTACATCTGTTGTATTGGATGGGAAAGAGAGCGTACTAGAGTTGCTACCGCTACCCGACTTGGTCAATGGGTTGGGGGAGAAGTTAAAAGAGGTGTTGGTACATCCACCAGTGCCGCCACCATTGTTGGTATCACACGCATCTGGCGTACCGTCTCCGTCAGAATCTATGGTGTCGTCTCCACCAGGGCAAATATCATTGGCATTGCAGACACCATCGTTGTCACTGTCTGCAAAAGTACCTACACAATTGCAGTTGCTATTGTATGCATCTCCTGTGGTACAAGGGTCGCCATCGTTGCAGCTTTGTCCTGTAGTGGTACAGCCTCCGCTAGAACCAGAACTGTCACAAGTTCCCACAGTACCTAAAGTGATAGACTGAGTAGTCGAAGAAGAGCCATCGTAACCATCGGCAAGACTAACAATGACTTCACTCAATGGACCTGCTATTTGAACCGAAACCTCGGAAGGTGAAGGTGTATAGCTGCCATAAGTAACGATGTTTCCAGCAGCATTTCTGTAAGAAATCGTTACTTCATCAATGTATCTTCTTGTAGGATTGCCTCCTGTATTTTGATTGATGTTACTTATTGTAAGTCTTACATCTTCTTTTAATCCACCTAAACTAAGGGAGGTGCTTGAAGCACCTGTACCTCTGTGTGTAAGAGTGGCTTCGTCAAAGCTTGTCTCCTCATATCCTGGACAAATTAATGTACCTGCACAAGTACAATTATCTGCTTGGATGACATCGTTTTCGGTGGCGATATTGCCATCGTTGCAGGCAGTACCAGGCGATTGAGGTGTGCTTTGATAATAATCATTATCGTTGCAATCTACATCGGCGCAAAGACCATCATTGTCGGCATCTCCACCATTGGCTTCACAAGCATCGCTAAGACAGAAATCGGTAGATTCAGAAAAACCGAATTCTCCCCCTGATGCCAATATGGTTCCGTTAGGGTGGCGAAGGGTATAGCTCCCATCTCCCCAAGCACTGCAACACATCCCATTTCCACCGTCGTCATATACTACAAAAGTATAACAAGAACCTGGGTCGGCGCAAATCAATGTTTGAATAGGTGTGCCTGGTGATGTAGCTGAACCCAATGCACCATCAAGCTTATTTCCATTGGCGTCTAATAGTTCCCATCTGTTTCTATCTATTAATAGACGTTGGTCAAATACCATTGTCAATTCAAGTTCTATTCCACCTTGAACAATGTGAAAGATTTGAGAAAAACTATTGTTAGTTGAGAGTGCGTCAGATGATTGCCCATTGGGATTGCTCAATCTAATTTCTAAATTGTTTCCGCCATTGGGAAGCGTTAGATTGTTTAAATTTACAACACTGATTTCTCCTGCGGTTAGATTGCCAGACCAAGGCTCCGTATCAATAAGTGTTCCATTCAAATATGTCTCAATATTGCAAGAAGTGATGTTGGTATTTCCTGTATTTTCTATGGCAATGGAAGGTGTTCCACTATTGGTCCCACAGGGAATATCCAAAGCAATACCACTATTGATAGCAATATCTAAATTGGGCTTTGTTTGTGGGTTGCATCCCAAAGAGACATCGAAAGTGCTTTGTCTATATGTTTCGTAATACCAACGCATACGGTTTTTTTGCCCCAAAGTAAATGCGTTCCAGCAACCTTGAGTGTAGTCCATATAGTTTTCTACCATATCGGGCTGATCGCCCATTCCGCCCATAGATATAGGACGGTAGGGATTGTTGCTAGAAGTATCGTCATCATCTGTATCACAAAGATTTTGACCACCCGTACAACCATTGCCTGAAGTCAAACCTGCACTGGGCTTAGGAGGAGTATCACATACTTTGTCTCCATCATTTAAGCAATCATTGTTGGGACAGCCTCCCTCAAAAGTGTGTCTCAAGCCTAGCCAATGTCCAACTTCATGGCAGAACAATTCATCATTGAACCCTATATTGCGCATATAGACTATTCCACCACTATGAAGTCCAAGGTAATTGGTGAGATAGTTGACATAAATATTTAAGTATTGTTTTGTATCCCAAGAGTATTGATCGGTAAATTCATTTAATTCATTACTAGTTGCATTGTAATGTTCAGGCGAATAGTAACGAACAACACCACTGGTATAATTACCATTGGGATCAGTTGATGCCAAGCAAAATTGAATTTCTGTATCTACTCCATAATTGGGATTGCTAAAATTAGGGGCTCCTGCTTGTGTATGACTAAAGCGCAAATTGGCTTTGTCTATATAAGAGTTAACGGTAGCTTCGTCGGGATTGTAGACTGTTCCAACATCTTGCCCATTGTGGATGATGTGAACGACAACAGGAATGGTGTAAATTTCTCCTACAGATTTTTGATTGTTGTTTCCTTCGCTTATTTTTTTCTTTATGGCTGCTCGGTATTTTTGCTCAAATTCTATTTGCATTTGCTGTTCATCAGGACTTAGCCATTCGATAGCTAATGAACCAGGACAAATGATTTCCTCTTGAAAATCCTTATTTTCATTATTTTGAGTCTGTCCCTCCAAAGAATAAGTAAGAGCAGAAATGATGAAAATGTAAAAAAGTAAATGTGTAAAATCCATTAATTAATTGGTTTTTAGTACATTGTTCAATTAAGTAAAATTGATATACCAATGTATTTAGGTTGAATAATAAAAAGTTGTTCCTCAAACCTTTGTATAGATTACACAAAGAGATTAGGAGGACAATAGTAATTTGAGGGATAATATTTTTCGAAGGAATGATTAAAGTGGGAATATCAACCGATAGTATTAAGTTTTATAAAATACACTAATTAATAAGATAGATAGATGTAGGAAATAAAAGGCGCAAAACATATATTCCATATGCAAATTTAAACCAAAAAAAGGATTTAAAAATGACTTTTTTTTCAAAAGAATATATTTTATGATTTCAGTTTGTTTATATTTAGGTCTGTTTGTTTTATGACTATTAGGTGTTTATGTGAAATTTATTTTTTTAATACAATGCTTTTCTAATTAGTGAAATGGAGAAAATAAGTTATACCAAAATTTGAAGCAGAGATTTTGCGAGATTTGAGGAAAAAAGCACACTGGGCTGGCATTCCAGTCTTAGCAGTGCTAAGGCGAGCATTTTTGACGAAAAAGGTCGTAAAATCTCAAGTCAAATGGTTTAAGTTATTTTTTTCGTTTTACTTAGTACTCTGTAATTTAAATAAATTGATGTTTTGGCTAATGAATTTTTGTTCTATA
>JAHDIA010000828.1 GCA_020631035.1 Chitinophagales bacterium
GATTGTATGCAAAACGATAAAAAGAACGAACGCAAAGAAATCAATTTTAGCCTATTGACCGATATTGGCAGTTCACAAGTCAATTGTGTCGCTGATAAGAAAGAAATCATCAACACCATCAAGCGGTATAGAAAGCGTTTGTATAATTTTTAGTCGATGGATCTTAGAATCTGTTTAAAATTTATCTTGATACATCGGATTGTCCTTCACAGTAAAACATTCAAACATTGAAATACCAACTCAATAAACCCAATAAAATGATTCAAGGGGAAATTACCCTTGATGGTTCTAAGAGCATTAGCAATCGCATCCTTATCATTCGCTCGCTTTGTGAGGAAGATTTTGCCATTCATCGACTTTCTACTTCAGATGACACCAATGCCCTAATTGCAGGTCTGAAAAGCCAAGAAACGACCATAGACATTGGAGCGGCTGGTACGACTATGCGTTTTCTAACAGCACGAATGGCATGTATGCAAGGACGCAAAACCATACTGACAGGAAGCGAACGGATGAAACAACGTCCTATTGGAGTATTGGTAGATGCCCTAAGAAGTCTAGGAGCCAAAATCAATTATTTGGAAAACGAAGGCTTTCCCCCAATCGAAATCGAAGGGCAACAACTGAGTGGCGGTCGGCTCGAAATCTCCGCAGGTATTAGCAGTCAATATTTATCTGCCCTATTGATGATTGCCTCCAGTTTGGAGCAGGGATTGGAGTTGGTCTTGTTGGGAGAATTGGTTTCTCGCCCTTATCTCGAAATGACCCTCAAGATTATGGAACAAATGGGCGTGAAGCACGAATGGATTGGACAAAGCATCATTGTTCCAGCCCAAAAATACCAAGCAAAAGAATTTACAGTGGAGGCCGATTGGAGTGCCGCCTCTTACCACTATGCCCTTGCCGCCTTAGCCGACAAAGTGGATTTACAATTGAACGGGCTATTTGAAGAGAGTACCCAGGGAGACAGCGTATTGGCTTCAATGATGCAACACTTTGGGATAGAGACTAAATTTACCGAATCGGGTATTCACTTGAGCAAGCAAAACAAAGAAATCCAAGTCTTCAATTACGACTTTATCGAATGCCCAGACCTAGCACAAACCCTAGTCGTTTTGTGTGCTGCTTTGGGCATCGAAGGACATTTTTCGGGCTTACAAACCCTAGCCATCAAAGAGACTGACCGTACCCTTGCCCTACAAACAGAACTCGCCAAAATGCAAGGAGTATTTAAAGAAAGCGAGAAAGGTTGGAAACTCCATACAGGCAAACTCAAAAATGACGGTACAATTGCCATAGATACCTATCACGACCACCGTATGGCGATGGCTTTTGCTCCCTTGGCGATGGTATTTGACACTCCTCTGACAATTAAGGACCCACAAGTGGTCACAAAATCGTATATTCGCTATTGGGAAGACCTACAACAATTGGGTTTCCAGATTGCTGAAGTGTAAATCATATACAATGTCCCTTCGAGCGCAGTCGAGAAGGCTATGACATGTGGAGTGACCGAACTTTCGGTTTACTAATTTCACAAAATAGAAAAGCCAAACCAGCCAAAACCAATAATCAAAAAAGTTATGAAGATAAATAGATTATGGTTCTTTTTCAATTTTTTTGGATTGGAGAGTGAAGTGATTCTTGAACAAATAGTAAGAAGCCACAGGCGACTGGATAGCTTGTTTAAGAATCAGCTCTCTTTAGCAAAAATTGTCAAAGGACGTCAATTATTACCACATTTACTTTTAAGCTTAATACTTTGCTGTGTCTCCCTCACCAGCTTTGCCCAACTAGATCAAATGGCAGACCAACTAGAACAAACTGCCTACAAAGAAATAGTGGATATGCACGAAAAAGGCGGCATCATTTTGCGACTCAATGACCGACAAAAAAAGATAGAGCTCCTAGAAAAATCCGATCCCCAATTAGCCGAGAAATTTGCCAAAAAACAAAAAGCCTACAACAAAATTGTCGTTGCTTTTTTCAATGAATTGTTTGATTTTGCTCCCTTGTATTATTGTTATTCTTCTGATTTTAAAAAATGGGAAAATGGCGAAAAATTAATTTTACTCAATA